>NZ_SCND01000231.1:0-9766 GCF_005503585.1 Pseudomonas sp. 2VD | reverse complement strand
TCCTGGCCCAGCGCCAGCGCATGGAAAGCCTGGTCAGCCGCTGGGTCGGCTGCCGGGCGACCGCCGCCGACCTGGTCCAGGAACTGTTCCTGCGCTTCTGGCGGCGCCCGGCCGCCCCGGTGGAGGAGCTTGGCAGCTACCTCCTGCGCAGCGCGCGCAACCTGGCCATCGATCACTTGCGTGGCGAAGGATCGCGGCAGCGGCAACTGGACGACTGGCTGCCGGAGCAGCGCCAGGGCGAGCCGGTCGGTCCCGAGCAGGCGCTCGAGGCCGGCGACCAGTGGCGCCGGGTCGAGGCCGCCTTGCGCGGCCTGCCCGAGCGGACCCGGCGGATTTTCCTGCTCAATCGCATCCACGGCCGCACCTACGCGGAGATCGCCCAGGCCATGCAGCTTTCCCAAAGCGCCGTGGAAAAACATATGATGCGCGCCCTCGACGCCTGCAAGGCGAGCCTGGCCGGCCCGGCCGGCGAGCAGGCAAGGAGCGCCCAGCCATGACCCGACCCGATAGCGACGCCGCGCCCTACGATCCCGTCCTCGAGCAGACCGCCCAGGCCTGGCTGGTGCGCCTGCGCGGTACGCCGGATGCGGCGACCCGGCGGGCCTTCGAGGACTGGCTGGCGCAGCGGCCGGCGCATGCCGAGGCCTATGCTCGCGCCGAGGCGCTCTGGCGCCTGACGGAAATACCGGCGAGCCGCCTGGCCATCGAAGAGGCCGATGCCCTGGAAGCCTACCTGCGGCCGCGCCGAGCGTCGCGCAACCCGCGGCGCTGGGCCTACCCGCTGGCCAGCGTCGCCTGCCTGCTGGCGATGCTCTGGCTGGGCGGCTGGTGGCAGCCCGGCGACTGGCTGCAGGACTGGCGTGCCGACTATGTCGCCGCGCCGGGACAGGTCGCCGAATGGAAGCTGGCCGATGGCTCCTACCTGAGCCTGGACGCCGGCAGCGCGGTGCGCGTGCGTATCGACGGCGGCCAGCGGCGGGTCGAACTGCTACGCGGCGCCGCCGCGTTGCGGGTGAAGCGCGACACGCTGCCATTCGTGGTCGAGGCCGGCGAAGGCCGGGCGCGGGTACTGGGCACCGAGTTCGAGGTCCGTCGCGGCGCCGGGGAGACCCGCGTCACCGTGCTGCAAGGGCGGGTCGCGGTGAGCGCCGGCACGGGCGCGGGCGCCGCCGAGGAAGTGCTGGGCGCCGGCCAGCAGGTCGGCTTCGCCGACGGCAGGCTGGGCCGGCCCGTGGCCATCGACGCCGCCGCCGCGCTGGCCTGGCGCCAGGGCTGGCTGAGCTTCTACCGGCGGCCGCTGGCGGAAGTGCTCGACGAACTCGCTCGCTACTACCCCGGACGCATTCTCCTGCTCGACGACGCGCTCGGCCGCCAGCCGGTCAGCGGCAGCTTCCGCAGCGACGATCCCGAAGCCGCGCTGAAGTCGCTGCAGGCGGTGCTCGGCTATCGCCAGCAGATCCTGTTCGGACGCCTGGTGGTGATTCGCTGACGGCGGCCCCGGTCCGTTTGGCCGCAGGAATCTTTCCCGGCGAAGAATTTTTTTGCGCTGGGGGGTGAGGTAAATCCGGCGCCGCTTCGTGTAGTGCTCATGACCGCGATTGATTCGCATTAGAAAAGCGACCGACACGAGCAACCCATGACCCCCTTCCCGCGCTTCGCCCTGCTTACTCTCCCCGCCCTGTTCCTCAGCCTCGGCTGTCTCGCCGCCACCGCGCAGGCCGCCGAGGCGGTTCGCTACCGCTTCAGCCAGGCTGCCGCGCCGCTGGCCCAGGCGCTCAACGCGTTCAGCCGGGCCAGCGGGCAGACGCTGCTCTACACCGCCGAGCTGCCGCCGCAGGCGACCGCCCCGGCATTGCACGGTTCGCTGGACGCGGAGGAGGCGCTGCCACGCCTGCTGCAGGGCAGCGGCCTGCGCGCGCGGCGGATCGACGAGCGCACCCTGACCCTGGAACCGATCCCCGCCAGCGGCGCGCTCGACCTCGATGCCACGACGGTGTCCGCCGCCGCCCCGGCGCAGGGCTACCGGCCGGCGGCCAACGCCTCGATCAGTCGCGGCGATGCGCCGCTACTGGAAATCCCCCAGGCGATCAGCGTGGTCCCGGCACAGGCGCTGCAGGACCAGCGCCCGCGCAACCTTGACGACGCGCTGGGCAACATCAGCGGCATCACCCAGGCCAACACCCTCGGCGGTACCCAGGACGCGGTGATGAAACGCGGCTTCGGCGACAACCGCGACGGCTCGATCATGCGTGACGGCATGCCCTCGGTGCAGGGCCGCAATTTCACCGCCACCGCCGACCACGTCGAGGTGCTGAAGGGGCCTGCATCCCTGCTCTATGGCATCCAGGACCCGGGCGGGGTGGTCAACGTGGTGAGCAAGAAGCCGCAACTGCAACAAGCCAACGCCCTGACCCTGCGTGGCTCGGCCTACGCCCACGGGCGCAACGGCAGCGGCGGCCAGCTCGACTCCACCGGCCCGCTGGGCGACAGCGGACTGGCCTACCGGATGATCCTCGATCATGAGGACGAGGATTACTGGCGCGACTTCGGCAAGAGCCGCGAGACGCTGGTGGCGCCCTCGCTGGCCTGGTACGGCGAGGACACGACGGTCAACCTGAGCTACGAGCACCGCGAGTTCACCACGCCGTTCGACCGTGGCACGGCCATCGACCCGCGTACCAACCGCCCGCTGGACATCCCGCGCAGCCGGCGCCTGGACGAGCCCTTCAACATCACCGAAGGCCGTTCCGAGCTGACCCGCCTGGATCTCGAACGGCAGCTCGACGACACCTGGAAGGCCCACTTCGGCTACGGCTACAGTCGCGAGACCTACGACGACAACCAGGCCCGGGTGATGGCCGTGAACGCCGACGGCACCCTGACCCGGCGCATGGACGGCACCCACGGCGCGGTCAGCAGCGACAGCTTCGCCACCCTCGGCCTGAGCGGAACGCTGCAACTGGCCGGGATGCAACATGACCTGCAATTCGGCATGGACCACGAGAAGCGCAAGATCTTCCGCGCCGACCTGCTGCGCGACAGCAAGACCAGCCGCTTCGACTACCTCGACCCGGTCTATGGCCAGGTGGTGCCGTCGACCCGGGTGGTCGCCGGCGACAGCGACCAGACCGACAAGCTGCGCAGCGACTCGCTGTATTTCCAGGACTCGATCCACCTGGACGAACGCTGGATCCTGGTCGGCGGCGCGCGCTACCAGATCTACGACCAGCTCGCCGGGCGCGGCCGGCCGTTCAACGCCAACACCGATATCAACGGGCAGAAATGGGTGCCGCGCGGCGGCCTGGTCTACCGCCTGAGCGACGAGGTTTCGCTGTACGGCAGCTACACGCGCTCGTTCAAGCCGAACTCGACCATCGCCCCGCTGAGCACCGGCGAGACCATCGATTCGGCGATCCTGCCGGAGGAGGCGACCTCCTGGGAGCTGGGCGCCAAGCTGGATGTGCCGGGGCGTCTCAGCGGCACCCTGGCGCTGTTCGACATCCGCAAGAAGAACGTGCTGGTCAACGAACTGGACGGTGCCGGCAACAGCAGCGTGCGCGCCGCCGGCCGGGTCCGCTCGCGCGGCCTGGAGCTGGACCTCACCGGCCAGCTCAGCGAACGCTGGAGCCTGATCGGCAGCTACGCCTGGCTCGCCGCGGAAGTCACCGAGGACCCGACCCTGGAGGGCAAGCGCCTGCAGAACGTGGCGCGCAACACCGCGTCGCTGTCGGCGGTCTACGAACTCGGCCAGCTCTTCGGCGGCGACCGCCTGCGCCTGGGCGGCGGCGCGCGCTACGTCGGCAAGCGCCCGGGCGACCCGGCCAATTCCTTCGACCTGCCGTCTTACACCGTGGCCGATGCCTTTGCTAGCTACGACACCCGCTTCGGCGGACACGGCGTGAAGTTCCAGCTCAACGTGAAGAACCTGTTCGACCGCACCTACTACCCGTCCAGTGCCAATCGACTGTACGTGGCGATGGGCGAGCCCCGGCAGTTCCAGCTGTCGACGACGGTGGAGTTCTGAGTCGGCGCTCGCTCCTGGCGGGGTTCCTGGCGTCCTCCTGGACGATGGGAGGCCTCTCCCGCCCTCTGGCCCGGCAGGGAGAAGGGCCGCCGCGGTGCTGCCCGGCGCAGGATCGGTGAATCGTTCCGTTCGACGATGGTCCATCCAGTGCCTTCTCCCTTCAGGGAGAAGGACGCGGAGCAGCGCCTGGGCGCGATCTCATCGCACGCCACCTCGTCCCCAACCTGCCCGTTGGGTACCATGCCCGCACCACTCGCCGCCACGGCCACCCCATGAACCTCGACAACCGCATCAAGTTCCGCCACCTCGCCTGCTTCCTCGAAGTCGCCCGCCAGCGCAGCTTCGCCAAGGCGGCGGACGCCGTGGCGGTGTCGCAGCCGGCGATCTCCAAGACCCTCAAGGAACTGGAGGAAATCCTCGGCGCGCGGCTGTTCGAACGGAGCAAGGCCGGCGCCGAGCTGACCGAGGCGGGGGTGACCTTCCTGCGCTATGCCGGCCCCTGCGTGCAGGCCCTGCGCGACGGGGTGAACACCCTGCGCGGCCACGAGGCGCAGGTCGAGACGGTGCGGGTCGGCGTGCTGTCGACGGTGGAGAGCCTGGTGGTGCCCGAGGTGATCCGGCGCCTGCACCGGCGCCACGGCGCGCTGGTGGTCAGCGTCGCCACCGGACCCAGCGCCTACCTGCTGGCGCAACTGAAGGTCGGCGAGCTGGACCTAGTGGTCGGGCGGATGACCGATAGCCCGGACATCCAGGGCCTGACCTTCGAGCACCTGTACAGCGAGTCGATGATGCTGGTGGTGCGTCCCGGCCACCCCTTGCTCGCCGCGCCCCTCGGCGACCCGCAGCGGCTGGCCGAATTCCCGCTGGTGCTGCCGCTGGCCGGCACCACCATCCGCCGCCACGCCGACAGCCTGTTCGTGCAATGGGGCATCCCGCTCGCCGGACAGCGCCTGGAAACCCTCTCGCCGACCCTCAGCCGCAGCTATGTGTTGCGCAGCGAGGCGATCTGGGTGGCGCCGCGCGATGCCGTGCGCCTGGACGTCGGCAATGGCGAGCTGGCCGAGCTGGACCTGGGTATCCGCGAACCGGGCGGTTCGGTCGGGCTGTGCCACAACGCGGCCTTGCCGTTGCCACTGGGGGCGCAATGGTTCAGCGCGGTGTTGCGCGAGGTGGCCGCCGAGTTGCACTGATGAAGCATAACCAAATGGTTATGTATAGGGCCGGATAATTCACTGTCCCCGTCCCGTCTCCTGCGCAAGACTTCGTTTTCCATGCCTGAATCCACAAGCCTGGCGACCGATAACGCGAATAACAGGAGCCCGACATGCACGACGCCGAAAGCCGTCGTTTCGTCATCCGTGACCGAAACTGGCACCCCAAAGCCTTGACCCCCGACTACAAGACCTCCGTGCCGCGCTCGCCGAGCCAGGCGCTGGTGAGCATCCCGCAATCGCTCTCGGAAACCAGCGGGCCGGACTTCTCCCACCTCAGGCTCGGCCGCCACGACAACGACCTGCTGCTCAACTTCGACCACGGCGGCCTGCCCCAGGGCGAGCGCATCATCATGTTCGGCCGGGTCTTCGACCAGTACGGCAAGCCGGTCCCGCACACCCTGGTGGAGATGTGGCAGGCCAACGCCGGCGGGCGCTACCGGCACAAGAACGACCGCTACCTGGCGCCGCTCGACCCGAACTTCGGCGGCGTCGGCCGGACCCTCACCGACAGCGAGGGCCACTATTACTTCCGCACCATCAAGCCCGGGCCCTATCCCTGGCGCAACGGCCCCAACGACTGGCGCCCGGCGCACATCCACGTGTCCGTCAGCGGCCCGGCGATCGCCGCGCGGCTGGTCACCCAGATGTACTTCGAGGGCGACCCGCTGATCCCCAAGTGCCCGATCATCCGCACCCTTGCCGACCCGGAGGCGGCGCAGAGCCTGATCGGCCGGCTCGACATGAGCATGGCCAACCCGATGGATTGCCTGGCCTACCGCTTCGACATCGTCCTGCGCGGGCAGCGCAAGACCTTCTTCGAGAACGCCTGAGGAGCCGACCATGAGCCACGAACTGCTGCGGGAAACCCCTTCCCAGACCGCCGGTCCCTACGTCCACATCGGCCTGGCGCTGGCCGCCGCCGGCAACCCGACCCGCGACCTGGAGATCTGGAACCGCATGGCCCGCGAAGGCGCGCCGGGCCAGCACATCCTCCTGCTCGGCCACGTCTACGACGGCAACGGCCACCTGGTGCGCGACTCGTTCCTGGAGTTCTGGCAGGCCGACAGCGAAGGCCGCTACCAGGAGCGCTACGATCCGGAGCGACCGTTCAACAGCTTCGGCCGCACCGCCACCACCTTCGATGCCGGCGAGTGGACCCTGCACACGGTCAAGCCGGGGGTGGTGCGTAACGCCCAGGGCGTGCCGATGGCGCCGCACATCAACGTCTCGCTGTTCGCCCGCGGCATCAACATCCACTTGCAGACCCGGCTGTACTTCGATGACGAGGCCGAGGCCAACGCCGCCTGTCCGGTGCTCAACCTGATCGAGCAGGCGCCGCGTCGCGACACCCTGCTCGCGCGGCGCTGCGAAGTGGACGGACAGCTCGCCTACCGTTTCGACATCCGCATCCAGGGCGACAACGAGACGGTGTTCTTCGACTTCTAGGCGCATCGATCGCGCGGGACGCGCGGGAAGGAAGGGCGCCCTTGCCGGAGCGGCAAGGGCGTACCCAGAACCCGCCGATGGGTACCTGACATTACTCCCGGAGGGTGATGGGTAGCCCCGACAGTACTACAGTCGGAGGCGCTCCGGTCAATTGCGATGATCGAACGAGTGTCCGATAATCGGTGAGCCTTTCCGTGACCCGAGCCCGAACGTCCATGAGCGAACTCCCGGAACACCCCGCCACCCTGGCGCCGCCGACCGTCCTTTCGCCAGCCAAGCGCATCGAGGCCTTCACCGGCGATCCCAACTTCATGACCTCGCTGGCCCGTGGCCTGGCGGTGATCCATGCGTTCCAGGAGCGCAAGCGGCACCTGACCATCGCCCAGATCAGCCACCGCACCGAGATACCCCGCGCCGCCGTGCGTCGCTGCCTGCACACGCTGATGCAGCTTGGCTACGCCACCACCGACGGGCGCACCTACTCGCTGTTGCCGAAGGTGCTCACCCTCGGTCACGCCTACCTGTCGTCGACGCCGCTGGCGATCACTGCGCAGCCGATCCTCGACCGCCTCAGCGAACAGCTCCACGAAGCCTGTTCGATGGCCACCCTGGAGGGCGACGACGTGCTCTACATCGCCCGTTCGGCCACTCCCCAGCTGCTGATTTCGGTGGACCTCAACGTCGGCAGCCGGCTGCCCGCCTATTGCACCTCGATGGGCCGCATCCTCCTCGCCGCGCTGGACGACGACGCGCTGCACGCCTACTTCGGCGGAGTGGAGATGCAGGCCAAGACCAGCCGTACCCTGTATACCCCCGAGACCCTGCTGCCGTGCCTGGTGGAGATTCGTCGCCAGGGCTGGTGCATCGTCGACCAGGAGCTGGAAGTCGGCCTGCGCTCGCTGGCGGTGCCGGTACGCGACTCCGCCGGCCATGTGCTCGCCGCGCTGAACGTCGGCACCCATGCCGGGCGGGTCTCCCGCGCCGAACTGGAAAGTCGCTTCCTGCCGTTGCTGCTGGAGGCCAGCCGCGAGCTGAGCGCGCGCCTGTTCACCTGACGCCGGAGGCGATCCCCTCCACAAGTTTGGAAAAGGAACCCCCGCTTCCATCTGATAGTCGCAATCCTTGGGGACGCGGCTAGAATCCCTGCCAATTCTGGGAGTTTCCGGCCGTATCGGCCGGTATCTGTATGGATCGCGAAGGGGAAGGCATGTCAGACGCCAGAGGCGCTTTTCATTCCAAAGGTCGCTGGTCGCGGATGGCGCTGCCCGCCATCCTGTGCGCCAGCCTGCTTGTCGGTTGCGGCGCCGAGCCGCCCGCCGAGGAACACGTCCGTGTGCTGGCGCAGACGGTGAAGATGGCCGAGTTCGCCTCGGCCACCTCGATCACCGGCGACATCCAGGCACGGGTACAGGCCGACCAGTCGTTCCGTGTCGGCGGCAAGATCGTCGAGCGCCTGGTCGATGTCGGCGACCACGTCGCGGCTGGCCAGGTGCTGGCGCGGCTCGACCCGCAGGACCAGCGCAGCAACGTGGAGAACGCCCAGGCGGCGGTCGCCGCGCAGCAGGCGCAGTCGAAGCTCGCCGACCTCAACTACCAGCGGCAGAAGGCGCTGCTGCCCAAGGGCTACACCAGCCAGAGCGAGTACGACCAGGCGCTGGCCTCGGTGCGCAGCGCGCAGAGTTCGCTGAAGGCCGCCCAGGCGCAGTTGGCCAACGCCCGCGACCTGCTTTCCTATACCGAGCTGCGTGCCTCCGACGCCGGGGTCATCACCGCCCGCCAGGCCGAGGTCGGCCAGGTGGTGCAGGCCACCGTGCCGATCTTCACCCTGGCCCGCGACGGCGAGCGCGACGCGGTGTTCAACGTCTACGAGTCGTTGTTCAGCCACGATGTCGACGGCCAGCGGATCACCGTCAGCCTGCTCGGCAAGCCGGAAGTCACCGCCAGCGGCAAGGTCCGCGAGATCACCCCGACGGTGGACGAGCGCAGCGGTACGCTGAAGGTCAAGGTCGGCCTCGACTCGGTGCCGGCGGAAATGAGCCTCGGCAGCGTGGTCAACGCCAGCGTCGCCGCGCCGGCCGCGCACAGCGTGGTGCTGCCCTGGTCGGCGCTGTCCAAGGTCGGCGAGCAGCCGGCGGTCTGGTTGCTCGATCAGCAAAGCAAGGCGCGTCTGCAACCGGTGCGGGTGGCACGCTACGCCAGCGAGAAGGTGGTCATCGACGGTGGCCTGGAGGCGGGCCAGACAGTGGTCACGGTGGGCGGCCAACTGCTCCATCCGGGCCAGGTGGTCGAGGTGGCCCAGCCGCCGCAGCCGACCCAGAGCACCGCCAGCCGCGACGCCGTGGGCGGAGGCCAGCCATGAAGCCGTTTTCCCTCGCCGGCCTGTTCGGCTTCGCCCTGCTCCTCTCCGGCTGCGGCGACGAGCCGCCGCCGGCACCGCCGCGGCCGGTGCTGACGGTGACCGTGAAGACCCTGAAGAACGACGACCTCGGTCGCTTCGCCGGGAGCATCCAGGCGCGCTACGAGAGCGTGCTCGGCTTCCGCACCAACGGACGGATCGCCTCGCGCCTGTTCGACGTCGGTGACTTCGTCGGCAAGGGCGCGCTGCTGGCAACCCTCGACCCCACCGACCAGCAGAACCAGTTGCGCGCCAGCCAGGGCGACCTGGCCAGCGCCGAGGCGCAGTTGATCGACGCCCAGGCCAATGCCCGGCGCCAGGAAGAACTGTTCGCCCGCAGCGTCACCGCCCAGGCGCGCCTGGACGATGCGCGGACCCGCCTGAAGACCAGCCAGGCCAGCTTCGACCAGGCCAAAGCGGCGGTGCAGCAGGCCAGGGACCAGCTTTCCTACACGCGCCTGGTGACCGATTTCGACGGCGTCATTACCACCTGGCACGCCGAGGCCGGGCAAGTGGTCAGCGCCGGCCAGGCGGTGGTCACCCTGGCCCGGCCCGAAGTGCGCGAGGCAGTCTTCGACCTGCCCACCGAGGTCGCCGAGAGCCTGCCGGCCGACGCGCGCTTCCTGGTCAGCGCCCAGCTCGACCCGCAGGCCAGGACCACCGGCAGCATCCGCGAGCTGGGTCCGC
>NZ_SCND01000230.1:0-9920 GCF_005503585.1 Pseudomonas sp. 2VD | reverse complement strand
GCTGCTGGTCGGCGCCGGGCTCCTGCTGCGCCTGGCCAGCGGCGAGACGTCGGGCCTGGTGGCGCTCGGCGGCGGCGCCTGTGCCTGGCTGCTGTTCAACAGCCGGGCGATGCAACGCTACATGGAACTGGTCTACGCCCAGCGCCTGTACCGCGCCCAGTCGGCCAACCGCCCCGGTTCGGCGCAGCGGCGCCTGGCCAACCAGGCCGCCTACCGCGAACGCAAGCGACGCGAGCGCTCCGGGCGATCCTGAACCAGACTGTCGCCCTGCGACCTTCTGCGCATTGGCGGGCGCCGCCACCAGCGCGTAGGGTAACGCGCTCTCTCTCCTCGGCCTCAAGGACGACCCGGACATGAAGATCGACTCAGCCTCCAGCTCTCCGAGCCTGGCCCAGCGGCAGCTGATGACCCGCACTCCCGACCAGGATTTCCAGCGCGACTTCCAGGCCGCCTACGCGCGCCTCGCGGTCGCCGCCGAAGGCAGCGCGGAGCAGGCCGGGGCGCTGGCCGACACCCTCGGCGCCACCCAGCTGGAATACAGCCGGGTGCGCGGCGTCAGCCTGGAAGACCAGTTGCGCTTCGCCCATGTGCTCAACCGCGCCTGCGAAAACGGCGCGCAACTGGACGCCCGCGGCTTCCTCGCCCGCCTGGGCGCCGACGACCTGCAGGCGCTGCAGCGCAACATGGGCCTGGCCGAGCCGATCCGGGTCGAGGCGCTGAGCGAGGAAGGCGCGCGCAACCTGCTGCTGCCGGAAGGCTACAGCGTCGACCTGGACGGCGACGGCATCACCGAGGTGGGCGCCGCGAAGATCCGCCACTTCCCCCCGCGCGACGCACCGCAGGCCTTCCTCGACCAGTGGCTGGCGCTCACCGCCGGCATGGACGGCGCCGCCTATTCGAACGCCCGCGACGGGTTGCAATGGGCTTTCGATATCCGCGCCATGGCCGGCCAGCCCCTGGCCACCGACCAGTTGGCCAGCTACCGCACGGCGGTGGACGACTACCTGGGCATGCTCGCCGAGCACCGCCACGCCCTGGTTCCCGGCCAGTATGAACGCGACCTGCCGCTGTACCAGGCGCTGCGCCAGCGCCTGGCCTGAGGTCGCCTACTCTTTGACTTCCATGTAGTCGCGGGCCCAGGCCTGGTACTCCTCGGGGAAGGTGTACTTCTTCGACAACTCCGAGGCGGTCAGGTCCGAGGCCACCGCCCCGCGCTCCTCGCGCAGGCAGTCGTAGGTCGCCTTGATCGCGGCGAAATAGGCGGCGTGGCCGTTGACCACGACACGCACGCCGAGCCGCGCCAGGCGGGCGTCGTCGCGCAGTTGCGGATTACCGTAGGTGACCAGCATCAGCGGGATGTGCAGGTGCTCGGCGATCGCCTCGAGGTGGGCGAAGTCGCGCACGCCGACCAGGCAGATGCCATCGGCGCCGGCTTCCTGGTAGGCCAGGGTGCGCTGGATCACCGCATCGACGTCGATCAGTTCGGCGTTGGTCCGGGCAATGATGGTCAACGCCGGGTCGACCCTCGCCTCCAGGGCCGCGCGGATCTTGCCGACGCCTTCCTCGACGCAGATCAGGTCGGTGGACTTGCGCCCGAACTGCGCCGGCAGCAGGGTGTCCTCGATGGTCAGCGCAGCGATTCCGGCGCGCTCCAGTTCGACCACCGTACGCATTACGTTCAGCGCGTTGCCGTAGCCGTGGTCGGCGTCGGCGATCACCGGCAGGCGCGCCACCCGGCCGATGCGGGTGGCCTGCTCGACGAATTCGCTGAGGGTGATCAGGGCGAAGTCCGGCGCCGCCAGGACCTGCAGGGAAGCCACCGAACCGCCGAGGATGCCGCACTCGAAGCCGAGGTCGGCGGCGATGCGCGCCGACATGGGATCGAACACGGAAGCGGTGTGGTAGCAACGGGAGGAGTCCAACAGCGCGCGAAACATCGCACGCAACTCATGGTGTGAGGCTCTATGCATGACGAAATCCAGGACAACACGGCAAGACGGAGTGGGAAAGCAGCGCCAACATAGCACCATGCGCGGGCCCCTTGGCAAATCCGTATACAAAGGTCGGGGCGGCCCGCACGGACGTACCAGGACGCTTCCTGCCGATCGCCGGCGGTGAAATCCGCGACGCTCTCGCATACACTGCGCGGCCGTTTTTTTCCCGGACCGTTTCGCGCCATGAACCCGAGCACCGCCGCCCGCGCCCTGGGCATCGATTTTGGCACCTCCAACTCCACCGTCGGCTGGTGGCGGCCGGAGGTCGAACCGCTGATCGAGCTGGAGGACGGCAAGATCACCCTGCCCTCGGTGGTGTTCTTCAACGTCGAGGAGCGCCGCCCGGTCTACGGCCGCCAGGCGCTCGGCGAGTACCTGGAGGGCTACGAGGGCCGGCTGATGCGCTCGCTGAAGAGCCTGCTGGGCTCCAAGCTGCTGAAGAGCGAGACCACCGTGCTCGGCAGCGCCCTGCCGTTCAAGGACCTGCTCGGCCTGTTCATCGGCCAGCTCAAGGCGCGCGGCGAGGCCGCCGCCGGGCAAGCCTTCGACGCGGTGGTGCTGGGTCGCCCGGTGTTCTTCGTCGACGACGACCCGGAGGCCGACCGCGAGGCCCAGGACACCCTGGTGCAGGTGGCCAACAAGCTCGGCTTCAAGGAGGTTTCCTTCCAGTACGAACCGATCGCCGCGGCCTTCGACTACGAGCGCGGCATCCAGCGCGAGGAACTGGTCCTGATCGTCGACATCGGCGGCGGCACCTCGGACTTCTCCCTGGTGCGCCTGGCGCCGGAGCGGCGCAACCTGGCCGAGCGCCAGGACGACATCCTGGCCACCGGCGGCGTGCACATCGGCGGTACCGACTTCGACAAGCAGCTCAGCCTGGAAGGCGTGATGCCGCTGTTCGGCTACGGCAGCCGGATGAAGAGCGACGCCTTCATGCCCACCAGCTACCACCTGAACCTGGCCACTTGGCACACCATCAACGCGGTGTACGCGCAGAAGTCGCAATTGGCGCTGAAGAACATGCGCTACGACATCGTCGACAGCACCGGCATCGACCGCCTCTTCAGGCTCATCGAGGAACGCGCCGGGCACTGGCTGGCGATGCAGGTGGAAGACAGCAAGATCCGCCTGACCGAAACCGAGCGCCTGCACCTCTCGCTGGAGCGCATCGAGGCCGGGCTCGGCGTGGAGCTGACCCGTGGGCTGTTCGAGAACGCCGTCGACGGACTGCTGGAGCGCGTGCGCAACAGCGTCGCGCAACTGCTGGCCTCGGCCGGGGTCGACCCGGACCGGGTCGACACGGTGTTCTTCACCGGCGGTTCGAGCGGCATTCCGGCGCTGCGCCGGAGCGTCTCGGCGATGCTGCCCAACGCCCGTCATGTCGAGGGCAACCTGTTCGGCAGCATCGGCAGCGGCCTGGCCATCGAGGCGAAGAAGCGCTATGGCTGAGCCGCCCTGGTCGTGCCCCTGCCCTATAGGGGGATAAGGTCACACCGGGCCCGCCATGGCGGATAACCGCGAGCGGTTATCCGCCCTACGCCAGGACCACGCCACACCCGTCCGCAGGGCGGATAACGCCACAGGCGTTATCCGCCGCCACACCGAGCCCGACGAGGGTGGGGCTCACTTCTTCAGGCAGGTGCTCATGAACGCCTTGCGTTCGTCGCCCTTGAGCGCCTTGGCGGTGGCGTCGGCGTTGCAGGTCTTCATCTTCTCCTGCTGGGTCGCCGCCTTGGCGCTGCCGCCGGCCTTCAGGCAACTGCTCATGAATGCCTTGCGCTCGTCGCCCTTGAGCGACTTGGCGCTGGCGTCGGCGTTGCAGCTCTTCATCTTCTCCTGCTGGGCGGTGGCCTTGCCGCCGGCAGGCGCGCCGGCCTTCAGGCAGCCGCTCATGAACGCCTTGCGTTCGTCGCCCTTGAGCGCCTTGGTGGTGGCCTCGGCGTTGCAGGCGGTCATCTTCTCCTGCTGCGCGGTGGCAGCGAAACCATGGGCCGAGACGGCCATGGCCAATACGAACATCGGGATACGCAGGATATTCATCGAACTCTCCTTGAAGGGCTGCACGTTCGCATGCAGGTGCGCTGAAGTCTAGCGACTGCGGCGGGCTTTGCAGGGGCTGGGAACGCGTCCTGTGCGCTTGCGACAAGCGTCATGTTTCGCGGCTAGACTGACGCTTCGCACGAGGAGGAGTTCCATGCAACAGGTCATCGCGGTGAGCCTCTGCGCCACCCACGCGTTCAGCAAGCAAGTGCGTCCCGCCATCCGCCTCCTGAAAGGCCTCGGCGTCGAGGGCGACGCCCACCACGGCGTCACCGTGAAGCACCGCTCGCGGGTGCGGCAGGACCCGACCCAGCCGAACCTACGCCAGGTCCACCTGATCCACGAGGAACTGCACGACGACCTACGCGCCAGCGGCTTCGCCATCGGCCCAGGGACCATGGGCGAGAACATCACCACCCGTGGCGTCGACCTGCTCGGCCTGCCCACCGGCACCCGCCTGCGCCTGGGGGAAAGCGCCCTGGTCGAGCTGACCGGCCTGCGCAATCCCTGCTCGCAGCTGGACAACTACCAGCCCGGACTGACCGCCGCCGTGCTCGGCCGCGACGAACAGGGCAACCTGATTCGCAAGGCCGGGGTGATGGCGATCGTCCTGGAAGACGGCGAGGTTCGCCCCGGCGACGCCATCGATATCCAGCTGCCACCCTTGCCGCACCGGGCCCTGGAGAAGGTCTGAGGCAATCCGCCGCGATTCCGGGCGAACTCTGCGCGAGGGCCTGCGTTCCAATGTTGGCAAGCACCGCTCAACCACAAGGAGTCACAGCATGTACAAGCAGTCACTGGCGGCACTGTTCGTGATGGCAACCCTGGCCGGCTGCGCGTCGACCAAGGTGCAGAACCCGGTCAACTACATCACCTTCCGCAACGAACCGCTGGTCAAGGATGTCGAGAAAGGCATGAGCCAGCAGGAAGTCCTGCGCATCGGCGGCACGCCTTCCGGCACCCAGAAGCGCCTGATGAAACCGGGGAGCTGCAACAGCTACATCCTCAATAAGGACGGCCAGCAGCAGCCGTTCTACGTCAGTTTCGACGGCAGCGGCAAGGTCGACGGCTCGGGCTTCCTGAGCTGCTCCGAGCTGGACCGCCACGAGCGCGACGCCCGCCCCTGACGGCTCGACGCCCCGCTTCCTTACGGAGGCGGGGCGTCTGCGTTCAGGCCCGGGACAGGGCCTCGATCAGTTCAGCCTTGCGCATCGTCGAACGACCGCGGATGTCACGCTTGCGCGCCAGCTGCATCAATTCCTCGCGGGTCATCTCGCTCACCGAGGTGCTGCCCTGACGTTTGCCACGGCTCGCCGAGCCGCGGTTGGCCGGTCTCCCTGAGCGGGCCTGGGCGGCGCGATGGGCCGAGTCCTTGCGGTCGGCGCGCTTGGCCGTCTCGCTCTTGGCGCGGCCGGAACCGCCCTTGCGCTCGCCGCCGCCGGACTGCTTGTTCACCGTCGCCCAGGCGCGCGCCTCGGCTTCCGATTCGCTCACACCCTTGGCCTTGTAGCTCTCCTCGATGTGCTCGGCCTTGCGCTGCTGCTTGTCGCTGTACTTGCTCTTGTCGCCACGGGGCATGGGGATATCTCCCTTTGCGATGGGTTCACTGTTGGGACCGGGAGGCGACGGCGGACGTTCAGAGAAAGTGCGCACCGGCACAAACCCCTTGACCTTGCCCCAGGGGCAATCCGTAGTCTGCCGCTATCCCGCAGCAGGAACCGGAAATGCTCACCATCGGCCAACTGGCGCGAATCTTCGAGATCTCCACCAAGACGCTTCGCCACTACGATGCCATCGGCCTGTTCGTCCCCGCGCGCACCGGTAGCGACAACGGCTACCGCTACTACCAGCCGGAACAGATCGAGCAGCTCTCGCGCATACTCGCGCTGCGCCGGCTGGACGTTCCGCTGGAAGCCATCGACCGCCTGAAACGCGATGGCGCGCTGGACGACCCGCAACGCCTGCGGCATTTCCTGCAACGACACCAGCACACCCTGCGCGAAGAAATAAGCGCCCGCCAGCGCCTGCTGGCGGAACTCGACCGAACCCTGGCGACGCTCGCCCACTGGAGGATCCGCAACATGCATGCACGAATCGTCGAACGTCCCGCCTTCAGCGTGGTGGGCATGGAATACTTCGGCAGCGCCCCCGGCGACACCATCGGCCAGCTCTGGGAGCGCTTCATCCCGCGCGAGCACGAGATCGCTGGCAAGCACGATCCCGAGGTCTCCTATGGCATCTGCGCGCAGCAGCCCAACGGTGAATTCCACTACGTCGCCGGCTTCGAGGTGCAGGAAGGCTGGCCGGTGCCGGAGGGCATGGTGCGCTTCCAGGTGCCGGCGCAGAAGTACGCGGTGTTCACCCACAAGGGCACGGCGCCGCAGATCGCCGAGAGCTTCCAGGCGATCTACAGCCACCTGCTCGCCGAACGCGGCCTGGAGCCCAAGGCGGGGGTCGACTTCGAATACTACGACCAGCGTTTCCGCGGACCGCTGGATCCGAACTCGCAAGTCGACCTGTATATCCCCATCTACTGACTCAGCGCTTGCCGGCCGGCGCCTTGGCCGGCTGGCGCATGCGTTGCAGCAGGGCGGTGCACTGGTTGTCGTCGCTCTTGCTCGGCGCCACCAGAGCCAGCAGGCTGGCCGCCGGGCCCACCGCCACGCCGAGGGCGATCATTCCCGCGCCGCGCGCCACCAGCGGCCCGGCGTGGACCCCGGCGTCGGGCTTGGCGAAGGTGCCGCGCACGTACAGCGGCGAGCGCAGCGAGAAGATCCGCAGGCCCTTGCTGTGCGGGGTGACATCGAGGTCGAGCTTCTCGTTGGCGAAGTTCACCGTGCCGTCGACGTTGACCAGCGCGTTCTCGGTGTCGAAGACGAACAGCCGGCTGGTCATCAGGCCCTTCTGCAGGCCGAAGTCGGCGGCCGCGCAGTTGATCTTCACCTCGTCGTCGCCGAACAGCTTGGTCACCAGGTAGTTTCCGACATTGAGGCCGGCGATTTCGGTCAGGCCCTTGCTGATCGCGCCGTCGTTGATCAGCATCTTCAATTCGCCATCGGCGCCGCCGAGGATCTTCGCCACCGAATTGCCACTGCCGCTGAGACTGGCGTCGCCGTTCAGCTCGCCGAAGCTGGTCTGCATCGGCGCGAAGCCGGGGAACAACTGCTTCAGCTTGAAGCCCCGCGCGCTCATCTTCACTCGGCTCTGCATCGGCTGCTTGCCGCCGTCCAGGCGGATGTCCGACTCCAGCTTGCCGCCGGCCACGCCGAAGCGCAGGGGCTCCAGGCGCAGCAGGCCGTCGTTGAGCACCAGATGGGTATAGAGGTCGCTGATCGGCAACTGGTCGCTGTGGACGATACGCTTGCCGGTGAATTCCACGTCGGCGTCCATGTCGCGCCAGCGCTCGGTACGGAATTCCTCCACCGGCAGCACCTTGTCGCCCGGCTGGCGGCTGGTCTGCCCGCGCTTCTGTTTCTCGGCATTGCTGTCGGCGCCGATCAGCGGGCCGAGGTCGGCAAAGCGCAGTTGCTCGGAGGTCAGCTTTCCGGACAGCTTCGGCCTAGGCTGGCGAGCGACAAAGGTCAGGCTGCCGTGCAGGTCGCTGGCGCCGACCTTGCCGTTGAAGTTCTCGTAGCGGAACAGTGCGCCGCCCTCCTCCTTGAGCCGCGCCAGCAGGTGTCCGTCGGTGGAGTAGGCCGGAGTGTCCGGCAGGGTGATGCCGGTCAGCGGATAGAGATTGGCCATGCTGGTCCCGGACAGCTTCAGGCGCAGGTCGAGGGCGCCGAGGTTGAGCGGGTCGGTCAGGGTGCCGACCACCGCGGCACGGGTGCTGCCGGCACTGACCTCGGCCTGTAGCGGGAAGGGCTTGCTCGCATCCTGCAACGCCAGCATCCCGCCGACCTTGCCCGAGCCGGCCAGAGCCTGGCCCTTGTAGGTGCCCTTGACCTTCCAGCCGAACACATAGTCCTGGGCGTTCGCCGCATCGCCCGTGGCCAGCGCCTTGCCGGCCAACTGGCCGAACGGCACCGGCTTGCCGAGCGGGTCGACCAGCACTTCCAGGCGGGTCTTCAAACGCTGGTCGTCGAGGCTGACGCTACCCTTGTCGAAACCGATCTCGCGGATGTCCAGTTGCCAGGCGGACGGCTCGTCGCTGTCGCTGGCAGGCAGGTCGAAATCCCAGTTGGCGCGGCCGTCGGCCAGGCGCAGGAGGTCGGCGCGCGGCTGGGTCAGCTTGATCTGTGGAATGCGGATGGTCTGCCAGAGCAACGGCAACGGCGCGAGGCGGAATTCGATGCGTTCCAGGCTGGCGAACTCGCTCGCCTTGGTCTTGCCCGCCGTCCACTCCGGGTTGCCGAGGGTGATGTCCTCGGCGCTGAAGCGCGGCCAGGGGATCCAGGCGCGCCAGCCTTCCTCGCCCTCCTCGCGGCGCCAGGCTACGGCGAGGTTGCCGTTGATGGCGAACGGGCGGTTCAGCGCCGCCGAGACCTTTTCGTTGAGGGTGGGCTTGATCAGGTTCCAGTCGAAGGTGGCGATGAACACCACCAACGCCGCCAGCAGCAGGACCAGGCTGGCGAGGCTCCAGGTCAGGATCTTTCGGCCGCGCGTCATGCACAACTCCTTTTCGCCGCGTCGGTTGTCGGGCAGGCGCGGCAGCGCGCCTCGCTCAGCCCGTCAGTGTGCAGGCTGGCCCATGGACTCGCCAGCGCGAATACGCCGGCCCGTTCCGTTAGGACCGGCGAAACGCCGGCATTGCTCCCCGTCCCACGCATTTCAGGCAAAAGGCCAGTTCGGCGGCGGGTCGATAAAACTTTTTCGACCGCGCGGGACTCACACCTTAGGTAAGCAGAAAAAGCCGGCCGCAGAGCCGGCCCTTTTCACCGGATCAGCCTCAAGGAGAAAACCGATGACCACCGTTCACCTGACGGACGTCCAGACCCTTCGCGACCGTGCCCGCAAGAACATCCAGGAAGGCGCGGTCACCGAAGGCTATTCGGCCGATCGCCAGACCGTCCTGCGCCTGCTCAACGAAGCGCTCGCCACCGAGCTGGTCTGCTTCCTGCGCTACAAGCGCCACTACTTCATGGCCACCGGCCTTAAGGCGAGCATCGCCGCCGCCGAGTTCCTCGAGCACGCCAACCAGGAAATGCAGCATGCCGACCAGTTGGCCGAGCGCATCATGCAACTGGGCGGCGAGCCGGACTTCAATCCGCGCGGCCTGGAGGAGCGCTCCCATGCCGAATACGTCGAAGGCAAGACCCTGAAGGACATGGTCACCGAGAACCTGATCGCCGAGCGCATCGCCATCGACAGCTATCGCGAGATCATCACCTACCTCGGTAACGACGACCCCACCACCCGACGCATTTTCGAGGAAATCCTGGCCCAGGAAGAAGAACACGCGGACGACATGGCCGACATCCTCGACGACCTCGCCTGACTCCAGAGCAAGACCCGTCCGAGAGCCGGCGCCCGCAGCGCCGGCTTTTCTTTTCACCTTATTTATCCAATTTATCGATTAAATAGAGAAAAGCTAACTATCCTTTACGAAATCTGCGAAATCACAAAAATAATCAATTAACTTACTGATAAATAATAAGAAAAAATATAATCACCAATATCGATAGACACTATCATCGCACTTCGTTTTTAAATCGATTTATCCGAACTGAAAATGACTCCAACGCAACCAACAACCCACTCGGAGTCACCGCCATGAAAGCTTCCCTGATCCTCGGCCTCGCCCTCGCCACCCTGACCGCCAACGCCGCCTTCGCCGCCGATGGCTCCAGCCGCACCATCGACCGGCTGCACCAGGACATGTCCAGCGTCGAACTGCGCATCGCCGACAACGGCAGCGAGCAGACCATCGACCGCCTGCACAAGGAC
>NZ_SCND01000022.1:0-33551 GCF_005503585.1 Pseudomonas sp. 2VD | reverse complement strand
GGGCTGGGCCGGCTTGCCGATGTTTTCCCAGTTGCCCTTGCCCTGCTTGTCGCGGACCAGGTCCAGGCTCAGGCCTTCGACGCGGATCGCGCTCATCTGCACGTCCTTGCGCAGCAGCGGCAGGACCCGCACCGACAGGCCGAGCATCTGCAGGTCGGCGAACGGCTTGGTCGGCGTGGCGGTACTGGCGATGCTGGTGTCGTGCAGCTCCAGGCCCAGCCAGGGGAACAGGCTCCAGCCGATGTCGCCCTTCAGGTCCAGCTCCAGGTTGGCCTTGTCGCGGGCGATCTGGCGGATTTCGTCCTTGTAGTCATTGGGATCGAACAGGTGGGTCAGGGCGAAGCCCAGGGCCACGACGAGCAGTAAGAGTCCCAGGAAGAACAGCCCCAGGACCTTGCCGAATGCTTTCATGGACGAATCCTTTGTGCTGGCAGCGGTGAATGTGCGGGCGAGTATAACAACGCCGTTTTGCCAGGCCGACCCTGCGCGCGGCGAAACCTCGTCTCAGAGTGCGCGGGCGACCCGTTCGGCGAGCGCCAGGCTGGCGGTGAGGCCGGGCGACTCGATGCCGAACAGGTTGACCAGGCCGGGCAGGTCGTGTTCGGCAGGGGTTTGGATGATGAAGTCGGCGGCGGGTTCCCCCGGCCCACCGAGCTTGGGCCGGATGCCGGCGTAGCCGGCGGCCAGGCGCCGAGGATCGATGCCGGGGAAGTAGCGCGAGATGGCCTGGGCGAAGGCGGGGCGGAGGGATTCGTCGACGCGGTAGTCGAGGTTGTCCACGTAATTCACGTCGGGACCGAAGCGCAACTGGCCGCCGAGGTCGAGGGTGGCGTGGATGCCGAGCCCGGCGGTGCGCGCCTCGGGCATCGGGTAGACCAGGTGGCGGAACGGCGAGCGGCCGCTGTAGGAGAAATAGCGCCCCTGGCACAGGTGCAGCGCCGGCACCAGGCGCGGATCGAGGCCTTCGGTGCGTTGCGCCAGCGCCTGGGCGAACAGGCCGCCGGCATTGACCACCCAGCCCGCGCGCAACCGGAACGCTTCGCCGACGCTCTGTCCTTCGGCGCGCCAGCCGCCGGCGTGGCGCTCCAGGCGGTCGACCCGGGTGTCCAGCGCCAGTTGTGCGCCGTGGCGCTCGGCGGCGGCCTGCAGCGATTGCAGGTAGGCGTGGCTGTCGATGATTCCCGTGCTCGGCGAGAGCAGGGCGGCGACCCCGCGGACCTGGGGCTCCAGCGCGCGCAGCGTGGTGCCGTCCAGCGGCATCAGGTCGTCGACCCCGCAGGCGCGGGCGTTGGCCGCCAGGGCCTGAAGCTTCTCGCGCTCGTTTTCCTCCACCGCCACCAGCAGCTTGCCGATGCGCCGGTGGCCGACGCCGTGGCGGGCGCACCAGGCGTACAGGCGTTCGCGGCCTTCCAGGCAGAGATCGGCCTTGAGCGAGCCGGGCGGGTAGTAGAGGCCGGCGTGGATCACTTCGGAATTGCGACTGGAGGTGTGGCTACCGACCAGCCGTTCGCGCTCCGCCACCAGTACGCCGTGGCCGGCTTCGGCCAGGCGCGCGGCGCAGGCCAGGCCGAGGGCGCCGGCGCCGACTACCAGTACGTCGACGTCGTTCATGCGTCGCTGGCTGCGCGCTGCAGCACGGCGACGATCGCTGCCCGCGCCTGCGGGCTGTTCTTCCAGCAACTGGAGCCGGTCAGGGCCGCGCCTTGGGCGAGGATGCTCGCGGCATCGCTGTCGCGCAGCCGGACGAAACTGTCCAGGCCCATCTGTTCCAGGCGTTGCAGCACGGTCGGGCCGACTCCCTTGAGGGCGAGCAGGGCGGTGCGTTCGGCGGTGGAAAAGGACATGGCGAAGCTCCTTGGCTGGGACCGCCGCCGAGCATATCAGAGGCTGTCCAGCGGCAGCCCGTGGCGCGCGGCGAGGGCGAGGGATTCCAGGTGCCCGTCCGGGGCGACCAGGCGCAGCGGCTTGCCGGCTTCGGCAGCCAGGCGCCGGGCCTCGTCGAGGAGGCGTCGGCCGACCCCGCGGCCGCGGGTGATGCCGCGCACGCAAAGGTGCGACAGCTGCCAGGCGTCGCCGCCGCGCCGCAGCAGGGCGGCACCCAGCAGGCGGTCGTTGAAGCGCCCGGCGATCAGCTCGCCGGCGGCCAGCCCGGCCGCGACCAGCGCCGCGCCGTCGGCATGCGGGGCGAACAGCCAGTCCGGTGCGTCGGCGTAGATCTTCGCCAGGTCCAGGCGATCCTGGGCGCTGGGTTGGGCGAGGGTTTCGACGATCACGGGCATGCGGCTCTCCGCGGCGGGATGAAAGGAGCGCAGTGTAAGGCCTGGCCCGCCGCCCGTGGGGCGATTCGCGCCGACGGTCGCGGCTGGCAGCGCCAGCCCGGGCCTGCCTATAATGCTGGCCCTCTTATAATTACGTGCAGTGTTAGCTGTGGAGCTGGTGATGGCCGAACGCAAGGCATCCGTCGCGCGCGACACCCTGGAGACCCAGATCAAGGTCTCCATCGACCTGGATGGGACCGGCAAGGCCCGGTTCGATACCGGGGTTCCCTTCCTCGACCACATGATGGACCAGATCGCCCGCCACGGCCTGATCGACCTGGACATCGAGTGCAAGGGCGACCTGCATATCGACGATCACCACACCGTCGAGGACATCGGCATCACCCTCGGCCAGGCCTTCGCCAAGGCCATCGGCGACAAGAAGGGCATCCGCCGCTACGGCCACGCCTACGTGCCCCTCGATGAGGCGCTGTCGCGGGTGGTCATCGACTTCTCCGGGCGGCCCGGCCTGCAGATGCACGTTCCCTTTACCCGTGCCAGCGTCGGCGGCTTCGACGTCGACCTGTTCATGGAGTTCTTCCAGGGCTTCGTCAACCACGCCCAGGTGACCCTGCACATCGACAACCTGCGCGGGCACAACACCCACCACCAGATCGAGACCGTGTTCAAGGCCTTCGGCCGCGCGCTGCGCATGGCCATCGAGCTGGACGAGCGGATGGCCGGGCAGATGCCGTCGACCAAAGGGTGCCTGTGATGCAGACGGTAGCCGTGATCGACTACGGCATGGGCAACCTGCACTCGGTGGCCAAGGCCCTCGAGCACGTCGGTGCCGGCCGGGTGCTGGTGAGCAGCGACGCGGCAGTGATCCGCGAGGCCGACCGGGTGGTGTTCCCCGGGGTCGGCGCGATCCGCGACTGCATGGCCGAGATCCGCCGCCTGGGCTTCGACGCCCTGGTCCGCGAGGTCAGCCAGGACCGCCCGTTCCTCGGCATCTGCGTCGGCATGCAGGCATTGCTGGAGTGCAGCGAGGAGAACGACGGGGTCGACTGCATCGGTCTGTTCCCCGGCCAGGTGCGCTTCTTCGGCAAGGACCTGCACGAAGCCGGCGAGCACCTGAAGGTGCCGCACATGGGCTGGAACCAGGTGAGCCAGGCGGTGGAGCACCCGCTGTGGCACGAGATTCCCGACCAGGCGCGCTTCTACTTCGTGCACAGCTACTACATCGAGGCCGGCAATCCGCGCCAGGTGGTGGGGCACGGGCACTACGGCGTCGATTTCGCCGCCGCGCTGGCCGAAGGCTCGCGTTTCGCCGTGCAGTTCCACCCGGAAAAGAGCCATACCCACGGCCTGCAACTGCTGCAGAACTTCGTGGCCTGGGACGGGCGCTGGTAGGCCATGGCCAGGGCGAAGAGCAAGACGCCGATCCTCCAGCTGGACGCCGCGCAGACCCAGGACGCGGCACTGGCGATCAAGCGCTTCATGGAGGACCGCTTCGAACTGGAGCTGGGCTCCTTCGAAGCCGAGGAACTGCTCGATTTCTTCGCCCGCGAGTTCGCCCCGTACTTCTACAACAAGGCCATCCTCGACGTGCAGTCGTACCTGAAGGAACGGTTCGAAAGCATCGAGAGCGATGTCTGGGCGCTGGAAAAGAGTTGAGTTTCCGCGCGCCTGCCCACCGAATACAGACTTGAACAGGGTTCACCGATGCTGATCATTCCCGCGATCGACTTGAAAGACGGCGCCTGCGTGCGTCTGCGCCAGGGCCTGATGGAAGACGCCACGGTCTTCTCCGACGATCCGGTGGCGATGGCCGCCAAATGGGTCGATGGCGGTTGCCGCCGCTTGCACCTGGTGGACCTGAACGGCGCTTTCGAAGGCAAGCCGGTCAACGGCGAGGTGGTCACCGCCATCGCCCGTCGCTACCCGGACCTGCCGATCCAGATCGGTGGCGGCATCCGCTCGCTGGAAACCATCGAGCATTACGTTCGCGCCGGCGTCAGCTACGTCATCATCGGCACCAAGGCGGTCAAGCAGCCTGAGTTCGTCGGCGAGGCCTGCCGCGCCTTCCCGGGCAAGGTCATCGTCGGCCTGGATGCCAAGGACGGTTTCGTCGCCACCGACGGCTGGGCCGAGGTCAGCGAAGTCCAGGTGATCGACCTGGCTCGTCGCTTCGAGGCCGACGGGGTGTCCGCCATCGTCTACACGGATATTTCCAAGGACGGCATGATGCAGGGCTGCAACGTCGAGGCTACCGCCGCGCTGGCCAATGCCACGCGGATCCCGGTGATCGCCTCCGGCGGCATCCACAATCTCGGCGACATCCAGAAGCTGCTGGACGCCCGCACCCCGGGGATCATCGGCGCCATCACCGGCCGGGCGATCTACGAAGGCACCCTGGACGTGGCCGAAGCCCAGGCGCTGTGCGACAACTTCAAGGCCTGAGGCGAACCGCATGGCACTGGCAAAACGCATCATCCCCTGCCTCGACGTGGACAATGGCCGAGTGGTCAAGGGCGTCAAGTTCGAGAACATCCGCGACGCCGGCGACCCGGTCGAGATCGCCCGCCGCTACGACGAGCAGGGTGCCGACGAGATCACCTTCCTCGATATCACCGCCAGCGTCGACGGGCGCGACACCACCCTGCATACCGTCGAGCGCATGGCCAGCCAGGTGTTCATTCCGCTGACCGTGGGCGGCGGCGTACGCAGCGTGCAGGACATCCGCAACCTGTTGAATGCCGGCGCGGACAAGGTCTCGATCAACACCGCCGCGGTGTTCAACCCCGAGTTCGTCGGTGAGGCCGCCGACCGCTTCGGCTCGCAGTGCATCGTGGTCGCCATCGACGCGAAGAAGGTTTCCGCCCCGGGCGAGGCGCCGCGCTGGGAAATCTTCACCCATGGCGGGCGCAAGCCCACCGGGCTGGATGCCGTGCTCTGGGCGAAGAAGATGGAAGACCTGGGCGCTGGCGAGATTCTCCTGACCAGCATGGACCAGGACGGCGTGAAGAGCGGTTACGACCTGGGCGTGACCCGCGCCATCAGCGAGGCGGTGAACGTGCCGGTGATCGCTTCCGGCGGCGTCGGCAACCTGGAGCACCTGGCCGCCGGCATCCTCGAGGGCAAGGCCGACGCGGTGCTCGCGGCGAGCATCTTCCACTTCGGCGAGTACACCGTGCCGGAAGCCAAGGCCTACCTCGCCAGCCGCGGTATCGTGGTGCGCTGAGGCACGTTGCGCCGCAGCGCACAGGGCCGGTGATCGGCTAGCCATTCCTGAGCGCGAGTCGACACTCGCGCGGCTTTCTTTCAGGTACAGTCACGCCCCCCGCATCAGGTGCCGCTAGAGCGCCGATGCCCTGCCATAACGACAAACATTGCGACCGACAGGGAGTCCTCCATGTCCATCTTCCGTCTGGCTCTCGGCTGCGTCGGCAGCCTGGCCCTGCTATGCGCTAGCGCCCTGGCGCGCGCCGAAACCCTGGTCCTGCTGACCGAGAACCTGGTGCCGTTCAACATGGCGGTGAACGGCGGCAACTACGCCAAGAACGATGGCATCAGCGGCATCAGCACCGATACCGTGCGCGCCGCCTGCGAGCGCGCGCAGATCGAGTGCCAGCTGATCCTGCGTTTCCCCTGGGACCGGGTCTACCAGCAGGCGCTGAGCGAGCCCGGCTATGGCGTGTTTTCCACCGCCCGTACGCCGGAGCGCGAGGACAAGTTCAAGTGGGTCGGCCCGCTGGCGGTCAACGACTGGGTACTGATGGCCCGCGGCGACAGCAGCATCCACCTGAACAGCCTGGAAGACGCCGCGCGCTATCGCATCGGCGGCTACAAGAACGACGCCATCAGCCAGCACCTGGTCGACCGCGGCCTGCAGGTGCAACTGGCGCTGCGCGACAACGAGAACGTCGACAAGCTGGCCAGCGGGCAGATCGATCTCTGGGTCACCGCCGATCCGAGCGGGCGCTACGTCGCCCAGCGCGAGGGCCTCAAGGAGGTGAAGGTGGTCCAGCGTTTCCATACCGCCGAGCTGTTCCTGGCGCTGAACAAGGACACCCCGGACGAGCTGGTGCAGAAGTTGCAAACGGCGGTCGACGCGCTGCGCAGCGAAGGCTTGTTGAAGCAGATCCGCGAGCGCTACTGACGCCTCGCCGGCGATGCTGGCAAAAGGCTGGCCTGGCGGCGCGGCGCTGGTTATTCTGCCTCGCTCCAGGCCCCTGACAGGATGACAACAATGCAAAGAAGCCTGCTCTTCACGCTGCTCGCAACCCTGCTGCTGGTCGGCGGCGCGCGCGCCGAAACCGATCCCGACTACAGCATGGTCCTGCTCACGGAGAACTTCCCGCCGTACAACATGGCGATCAACGGCAAGAACTTCGCCCAGGAAGACAACATCGACGGCATCGCCGTGGATATCGTCCGCGAGATGTTCAAGCGCGCCGGCATCAAGTACAGCCTGACCCTGCGTTTCCCCTGGGACCGCATCTACAAGCTGGCGCTGGAGAAGCCCGGCTACGGGGTGTTCGTCACCGCCCGCCTGGCCGAGCGCGAGGACAAGTTCAAGTGGGTCGGTCCGATCGGCCCGGACGACTGGGTGCTGCTGGCCAAGGGCGACAGCCCGATCACCCTGGGCAGCCTGGACGAGGCGAAGAAATACCGGATCGGCGCCTACAAGGGCGATGCCATCGCCGAGTTCCTCGGCAAGAACGGTTTCGAGGCCGACCTGGCGCTACGCGACCAGGAAAACGCGCAGAAGCTGGTCAAGGGCCAGATCGACCTCTGGGCCAGCGGCGATCCCGCCGGGCGCTACCTGGCCAAGCAGGAAGGCGTGACCGGCCTGAAGACGGTGCTGCGCTTCAACAGCGACCAGCTGTACCTGGCGCTCAACCGCGAGACTCCCGACGAAGTGGTGCAGAAGCTCCAGGCAGCCCTGGACGGCATGCGCAAGGAAGGCTTCGTCGAGGACATCCTCAACAGCTATCTCTGATTCGCTCCGTCCGGCCAACAGGGGGCCGGGCGGGGAAACGCCTTTGCCGGCCCCGCCGGCAATGCCATGGAAGGCCGACGAGCCAGCTATTTCGTCCTGACGCAGGGATGCCGCTAGCCAATAACGATAACCAAGCGAGCGGTGTGACCATGCTGAAAGTCCTGATCCAGACCCTGATCCTGGGGGTGTTGCTGGGGGCCTCCGCGGCCCGTGCCGAATTGCCCGCCGACTACAAGGTGGTGCTGCTGACCGAGAACTTCCCGCCCTTCAACATGGCGGTGGACGACAAGAACTTCGCCCGCGACGATGGCATCGACGGCATCAGTGCCGACATCGTCCGGGAGATGTTCAGGCGCGCCGGCATCGGCTATTCCCTGAGCCTGCGCTTCCCCTGGGACCGCCTGTACCGGTTGACCCTGGACAAGCCCGGCTACGGGCTGTTCTCCATGACCTACACCCCCGAGCGGGTGCCGCAGTTCAAGTGGGTCGGCCCGCTGGCCGACACCAGTTGGGTGTTGCTGGCGCCGGCCGGCAGCAAGATCGCCGTGAAGAATCTCAAGGACGCCGCCCGCTACAAGCTCGGCGCCTACAAGAACGACGCGGTCAGCCAGCACCTGGAAGCCCAGGGCATCCCGGTGATCAACGCCCTGCGCGACCAGGAAAACGTGAAGAAGCTTACCGGCGGGCAGATCGACCTGTGGGCCACCACCGATCCGGTCGGTCGCTACCTGGCCAAGCAGGAAGGCGTGTCCGGCCTGCAGACGGTGCTGCGTTTCAACGAGGCCAAGCTCTACCTGGCGTTGAACAAGGACACTCCGGACGAGGTGGTGGAGCGCCTGCAAAAGGCCCTGGAGCAGATGCGCCAGGAAGGCTTCGTCGACGAAGCCGTCGCCAACTACCTCTGAACCTGGCGGGCGCCCCTCCGTCGGCGCGGCGAGGGGGCGCTCAGTCCAGGTCGTAGGCCTGGACGCCGAGGTCGCGGCTGTCGTACCAGTTGCCGCGGGCCCAGAACACCCGGTCGTGCGCCTCGTCGAAACCGAGCACGCCGAGGTAGCCGGCGATGTCCAGGCGGCGCCAGGATGATCCCCAGTCGTCCGAGTAGTACACCGCGTTGGCGGAGACGCTCGCCGGCTCTTCGTCGGGATACAGCCACAGCGGCACTTCGTAGTGGTTCATGGTGTTGGCCAGCAGCACATTCCTGCCCATGTAGAACTCGCGCAGCCCGGAACTGGACGGCAGGGGCCAGAACGGGCTGGGCAGCTTGCCGGTGATCTTCCATTCGAGCGCTTCGCGATCGAGCTCGGCGATCAGCGAGCGCGATTCGTCCGGGTGGTCGAGCACTGCGATCACCCGACCGTCCATGTTCTGTTCCAGGCGCTCGACGGCCACGCCGTCGGTGCGCCGGATCGCGCCCATCTGCCAGCGTCCGCCCTCGCGGCGCAGTTCGGCCTGGGTGGTGACCAATACCGAGCTGGTCAGGTAGCGCCCTTCGGGCGGGCCATAGCGGAAGGTCTGGCTTACCCAGATCGCGGCGCGCTCCGCATCCAGTTGGGCGACGTGTGCCTTGATCTGCCCGTGCTTGCCGTTGTAGTCGCCCCAGCTGACGCCGTTCGGCGCCAACTCGCGGGCGTAGGCGAGGTCGACCAGCAGCGGCGCGGAGGTGGCGATCGACTCGACGCTGGCGCCGCGGTCGGGCGAATAGAACAGCCCGCTCGGCTGGCCGGGTTCCCGGCCGCCATCGGCACCGCCGTATTCGAAATCACCCCAGACCCAGACTTCATCCTTGCCGTGGAAGCGCGGTGCGAGAGCCCAGCCCAGTCGATTCGCCTCGGCCATGAAGCCTTCCTCGAGCCGCCGCCAGCTCTTGCCCTGGTCGTCGCTGCGCAGCACCACTGTCTGCTCGCGCTGACCGTTGTCCTTGCCCGGGCGCCGCAGGCCGGTGAGCAGGAAGACGCTGGAACCGTCCGGCGTGACTTCCAGGCAGGCGGTCTCGCCGAGCCGCGCCACTTCGTGGAACACGCCGTCCGCGCCCAGGCGCGAGACATAGGTGGTTTCCGGATCGCCGCCGGATAGCAGCATGCCGTTGAGGAAGTTGAAGAGGTGGGGTTCGGACTCTTCTTCCCTGGGCTGGGCGGCCGCCACCAGGTCCAGGTCGATGACGCCCTCGGGCAGTGCCTGCTCGTCGCGGCCGACCTCGCGCCGGCCTACCAGCCAGGTGCCGGCGGGCGTCGCCCGCACGCCGGTGCAGAATTGCTCCATGGCGCGCTGGTCGATGTTCTCGACCTTGCCGACGGTGCTCTCGCCGGGGCTGGCGCCGCCTATCTCGAACTTGGCGCTGGTGAGGATCCAGATGAAACCGAGGGGAATCGCGCCAGCGACCAGCAGGGCGGCGGCGAGCAGGGGCATGGGAGGGGAAGGGCGGGCCATCGGTGCGTCCGTGCAGGAATGACGAGGGCGTCACCTTAACCGCTGCCGCGACGCCGGTAAACCCGGCTTCAGTGCGGCGCCTGGCGTGGGTTGACGTTGCGGTTGCCGCGCTCGCCGATGAGCATCTGCGGCGGTACCAGCTCGATGCCCTGGGCGCGCAGCTTCGGCAGCTCCCGCGCCAGCACGTCGAGGGTGGCCTTGTGCGGGTGGCCGATGAGCAACGCCGAACCCTGCTTGCGGGCCAGGGCGACGCCGGCCTGCAGTTGTGCGGAGACCGCTTCCGGTGTGGCTTCGTTGTCGAGGAACACATCGCGCGAGACGCTCGCCAGGCCGATCCGCTGCGCCTCGCTGGCGGCCACGGTGGCGGCGCTGGTGCGGCTGTCGACCAGGTACAGGCCGCGACGCTGGAGTTCCTCGGCGAGCCAGGCCATCGCCGGGCGCACCGCGGTCATGCGGCTGCCCTCGTGGTTGTTCAGGCCCTGCACGAACGGCACCTTGGCCAGCGCCGCGTCCAGCCGCCGCGCACGCTCTTCCTGGGTCAGCTCCGGCCGCCAGGCGTAGGGACCGCCGGCTGGGTCCATCGGCATGTGCAGGATCACCGTGCGCCCGCGCTGGTGCGCCTCGCGGGCCAGTTCGGCGGCATGCGGGGTTTCCGGGATGATCGCCAGGGTTACGCCGGGGGGCAGGTCGAGGACCCGGCGGTCGCGTGCCAGGTTCTGCCCGAGGTCGTCGATGACCACGGTCAGCAGCGGCGGGCGCTGGTAGGGGACGGGGTCCTGGCGGGCCTGGGCCTGGTTGAACAGCAGGCACAGGCCCAGCAGGACAACGCGGAACGCCGACATCAGTTGCCGCGGGTGACGCTCAGGCCTTTCAGCAGACTAAGGGCCTGGCTGAGCTGGTAGTCGGAATCCTGCGGGCGCTCGCTCGGCGCGGCACGCTTGCCGGTGGGGCGGTCGGCGCCGCCGTTGCCGTTGGCCAGGTGGCCCTGCAGGTCGGCTTCCTTGAAGCCCTCGAAGCTGCTCCGCTCCTGGGTCACCTTGGCGCGTCCGACCTCGATGTCCGGAACGATGCCCTGGGCCTGGATGGAGCGCCCGTTGGGGGTGTAGTAGAGCGCGGTGGTGAGCTTCAGGGCGCGGTCGTTGTTCAGCGGCAGCACGGTCTGCACCGAGCCCTTGCCGAAGCTGTCGGTGCCCATCAGGATCGCGCGCTTCTGGTCCTGCAGGGCACCGGCGACGATTTCCGCCGCCGAGGCGCTGCCACCGTTGATCAGTACCACCAGCGGAACCTTGTCGCTGGGATCGGCCGGGTCGGCGCTGAAGCGCAGCTCGGAGTTGGCGATGCGGCCCTTGGTGTAGACGATCAGGCCCTTGGTGAGGAAGGCGTCGGCTACCTCGACGGCGGACTGCAGCACGCCGCCGGGGTTGTTGCGCAGGTCCAGGACCAGGCCCTTGAGACGGCCCTTGTTGTCCTTGCGCAGCTGGTTCAGCGCCTTGACCACTTCCTCGCCGGTGTTGACCTGGAACTGGGTGATGCGCAGGTAGGCGTAGCCGGGTTCGAGGACCTGGCTCTTGACGCTCTTGACCTTGATGATGGCGCGCTTGAGTTCGACGTCGAACGGTCTGCCGCCATCGCGGACGATGGTCAGGGTGATCGGGGAGCCGGCCTTGCCGCGCATGCTGTCGACCGCTTCGGTCATCGACTGGCCCTTGGTCGGCTTGCCGTCGATCTGCACGATCAGGTCGCCGGGCTGGATGCCGGCGCGGGCCGCGGGGGTGTCGTCGATCGGCGAGACCACCTTGATGAAGCCGTCTTCGCTGCCGACCTCGATGCCCAGGCCGCCGAACTCGCCGCTGGTGCTTTCCTGCAGCTCGGCGAAGTCCTCCGGGCCGAGGTAGGCGGAGTGCGGGTCGAGGTTGCTGAGCATGCCCTTGATGGCGTTCTCCAGCAGGGTCTTGTCGTCCACTGGCTCGACATAGGCGGCCTTCACCCGGTCGAGAACCTCGGCGAAGGTACGCAGCTCGTCGAGGGGCAGCGGGGCACTGCTACCGTTGGCCAGTGGCGCGGCGTCGGCCGGGGCGTCGGCAGCCTGGGCCGCGCCCGCGCCGAGCAGCAGGGCCAGCGCCAGGGTGGTGGGACGGAAGCAATGCAGCATGTTCAGCTCCTAATCACGAGTTCGGCGCCTATCCCTGCGCGCGGCACCAGGTAGTAGGGTCCGCCGGGCGGCCCTGATGGCGAATGGCGAAGTACACGGCCGGGCTACTCTGGCCGCCGCTGGTTCCAACGGTGGCGATCGGGTCGCCGGCCTTCACGGTGTCGCCGGCGTCTTTCAGCAGGCTTTGATTATGGCCATAAAGGCTGAGGTAGCCGCCACCGTGGTCGAGGATGACCAACAGGCCGGCTCCGCGCAACCAGTCGGCGAATACCACGCGTCCGCCGTGCACCGCGCGGACGGTGCTGCCGGCGCTCGCCGAAATCAGTACGCCGTCCCATTTCGCCCGCGGATCGTCGCCGCGCTGGCTGCCGAAGCGCGCCACGACGCGGCCATTCACCGGCCACGGCAGCTTGCCGCGGGCCGAGCCGAACGCGCCGCCGTAGACCGCGCCAGTGCTTGAGACCAGCGGGCCCGGCGCAGGTTCGCGCGGCGGGCTGGTGACTCGTCCGGGGGCGGCCTGCTGCTGGCGCGCACGCTCGCGTTCGGCGGCCAGCGCGCGCTGGCGCTCGCGCTCCGCCGCGGCGGCGGCTTCGCGGGCCTGGCGGGCCAGGGTTTCCTCGATGGTCCGCAGTACCTTGGCCAGCTCGGCCTGGTCCTGTTGGCGGGACTTGAGCTTCTGGTCGCGTTCGCGGTAGTCGCTGTTCAGCTTGGCCAGGGCTTGCTGGCGCTCCTTGCGGGTCGCTGCCAGCGCCTCGCGGCGGCTGTCCAGCTCGCCCTGCTTGCTCAGTTGTTCGGCTTTCTGCGCAGAGATGTCCTGCTCGACGTTGGCCAACTGGCGGAGGGTTTCGTTGAAGCTGGCGAGCTGTTCGAGACGGGCTTTGTTGATGTAGTCGTAGTAGGTGAGGGTGCGGCTGAATTTTTCCGGGTGTTCCTGGTTCAGCAGCAGCTTCAGGTATTCCTCGCGTCCGCTCTGGTAGGCAGCGCGGGCCTGGATGGCGAGGAGGCGCTGTTGCTCAATGCGCGCGTCCTGGAGTTTTTTTTTCTCCCCATCCAGCCGTTTCAGCTCGGCTTCGCTCTTGTCCAGCTCGTCCTGCAGGGCCTTGATCTGTTTTTCCAGGTCGCCCATCTCGGTCTCGGTGGACTTCAGCTGCTTCTGCACGCCGCTCTTTTCCTGCTGGATGCCGTCCAGCAGCTTCTTCAGCTCGCCGATGTCCTTCTGCGTCTGTTCCAGCTGGCGTTGGGTGTCGGCGCGCTCGTCGGCGAAGGCCGGAGCGAGACAGGCGAGGGATAGCAGGAGAGGAAGGAGGCGGAGCATGGGGTGGCGGGCACCTGGGAATTGGACCGGCCTAGTATGCCCGTGGCCGCCGTTAAAAAAAACGCCCCGCACCGCGCGCTGTGGGGCGCTTCCACGTATTTCAGCCGGATGGCAGCGGCGGATGTCGTCGACGACGAAGGTCACGGGCATCAGGCGGGTCTGTAGAGCGGGTAGGTGAACAGCAGCAGATGCGTCAGGTTCAGCCCGAAGTGGAACAGCGTCGCCACCCACAGGCGGCCGCTCCACAGCCAGGCCAACCCGTAGATCAGCCCGGCGAGGCCGGCGAACAGCATCAGCAGCGGGCCGCCGGCGAAGTGCGCCAGGCCGAACAGCGCCGAGGCCAGCCCCAGGGCGGGCCAGGGGCCCAGCCATTGGCCCAGGCGTTGCTGCAGGTAGCCGCGGAACAGCGCTTCCTCGGCAAGGGAAACGAAGAACAGGTTGGCCAGGACGAACTGCCAGAGCCAGGCCGGCGCGTGGAGTTCCGGCCGCAGCAGGCCGACGCCGACAGCCAGCAGAAGCAGCGCCGGCACCGCCGCCACGAGCAGCAGCCAGTGCCAGGGGCGGCCGGGAGCGCGGGCTTCGTCGCGGAACAGGCTCGGCAGGCAGGCCAGTAGCAGGAACGGCACCAGTGCCTTGTCGAAGTTGAAGTACATGGTGAACGGCAGGCTCTGCGGGCCGACCACCGCCTTGTCCAGGACCCTGGGGTTGGCGAAGCCGGGTAGCAGGTGCAGGAACAGACCCACCGCGCCGGCGACCAGCAGCAGCTCCAGGCCCAGGGCCCAGGCGCGGTGTGCCGCCAGGCGCCGGCGCAACAGGGCGAGGACGCCCAGTACAGCCAGGGCGGCGACCGCAGGCGGAGCGAGAACTCCGTCGTAGAAGGCGAGGCAGCAGGTCGCGAGCAGCAAGGCGAGAGCCAGCAGGCGCTGGAAGGACAGGGCGAGGAGCGAGGTGGCGAGGAGGAACCACATCGGCGGAAATCCTTGTAGGGCAGATGGAAAAGACAGCGCGGGCAAGGCTAGCACGGGCCTCGGCGACGTAGCGGGAGGCAGGGGGGAAGACGCGGAAAATGAAAACCGCGGCACACGTCTCGACGCCGCGTGGCCAGGCCTGTCGGCCGATCGGCAGCGTTAAAGCGGGGAAGGTGGTGTCGTGGAAACAGGGCGCGGCGCCCGGCCCGCTACGGCGGATAACGTCGCAGGCGTTATCCGTCGATGGCCTGCAGAAGCGGCGGATAACCGCGACGCGGTTATCCGCCCTGCGCGGGAGTTCGTCGTTCGCGGATCAGCCGAGGATGACGATGCTGCGACCGGTCATTTCCGCCGGCTGCTCCAGCCCCATGAGGGTCAGCATGGTCGGCGCCACGTCGGCCAGCACGCCGCCTTCGCGGATGCTCAGCTTGCGCTTGCCGACGTAGACGAAGGGCACCGGTTCGCAGGTGTGCGCGGTGTGCGCCTGGCCGGTGGACTCGTCTTCCATCTGCTCGACATTGCCGTGGTCGGCGGTGATCAGGGCTTCGCCGCCGACCTTGTCCAGCGCCTCGACGATATGCCCCATGCAGGTGTCCAGGCACTCCACGGCCTTGACCGCGGCCTCGAACACGCCGGTGTGGCCGACCATGTCGCCGTTGGCGTAGTTGACCACGATCACGTCGTAGCGTTGTTGCTCGATGGCCTCGACGATACGGTCGGTGACTTCCGGCGCGCTCATCTCGGGTTGCAGGTCGTAGGTGGCGACCTTCGGCGAGGGGATCAGGATGCGCTCCTCGCCCTCGTAGGGTTCCTCGCGGCCACCGGAGAAGAAGAAGGTCACATGGGCGTACTTCTCGGTCTCGGCGATGCGCAGCTGGGTCTTGCCATGCTTGGCCAGGTACTCGCCGAGGACGTTGGTCAGCGGCTCCGGCGGGAAGGCGCAGGGCGCCGGGATGCTCGCCGCGTACTGGGTCAGCATGACGAAACCTGCCAGCTGCGGGGCTCGTTCGCGGGGGAACTCATTGAATGCCGGCTCGACGAAGGCGCGGCTCAGCTCGCGGGCGCGGTCGGCGCGGAAGTTCATGAAGATCACCGCGTCGCCATCCTCGACCCGCACCGCTTCGGCGCCGGCCGGGACCACCGCGGTGGCCTTGACGAATTCGTCGCTCTCGCCGCGGGCGTAGGCGGCCTCGAGGGCTGCCACCGAGGAGTCGGCGGTGAACTCGGCCTTGCCGTCGACAATCAGTTCATAGGCGGCCTGGACGCGGTCCCAGCGGTTGTCGCGGTCCATCGCGAAATAGCGGCCGATGATCGAGGCGATGCGGCCCTTGCCGAGCCCGGCGAAGGTGGCGTCGAGACGCTCCAGCGACGGCTGCGCGCTTTTCGGCGGGGTATCGCGGCCATCCAGGAAGGCATGCAGGTAGATCTTGCCGGCGCCGCGCCTGGCGGCCATCTGCGCCATCGCCACCAGGTGGTCTTCATGGCTGTGTACGCCGCCCGGGGAGAGCAGGCCGAGGATGTGCACCGCCTTGTCGGCGGCGACGGCCTTGTCGACCGCGCCGGCGATCACCGGGTTTTCGAAGAATTCGCCGTCGCGGATGGCCTTGGTGACGCGGGTGAAGTCCTGGTACACCACGCGGCCTGCGCCGAGGTTCATGTGGCCGACCTCGGAATTGCCCATCTGGCCGTCGGGCAGGCCGACGTCCATGCCGGAGCCTGAGATCAGGCCGTGCGGCTGGGTTGCCAGGAGGCGATCCCAGACCGGCTTCTTCGCGGCGTAGATGGCGTTGTAGTCAGGGCTTTCGCTGTGGCCGAAGCCGTCCAGGATGATCAGGACCAGGGGTTTGGGCGTGGCAGTCATATGTCCGGCTCTATTTCCGCGGGGTTCAGAAACTGACCAAATTTAGTGGGAACATTGTCGTTCAAGACGTAGGAAGAGGCTGATTGATTAAACCGATGACGCCGATCCGCAACCGAATGCCGCTATCCTCGCTCCCTCTGTCCCGCCCGAACCGTGCCCGGGCCGGAACTGGCCAGCTTCACAGAAAAGGACCGGCATTCTAACCGTGAAGTTTCCCGCGACGCCATTTCCTGGAGCCGAGCGGGGCGCCGCCCGGCGGGTTCCCCCCTGGCCGGCGCGGTCTGTATACTGGCCGGCATTTTTACGCCCTGGATATCCGTCACCATGCAATTCGTTTCCCGTCTGATCGAGTTCGCCACCAACCACTACCTGCTGGTCGCGGCGCTGCTGGTCCTGCTGGTCCTGCTGTTGCTGCACGAGCTGCGCAAGGGCGGCAAGAGCCTGTCGACCCGCGAGCTGACCGCGCTGGTCAATGCCGACCAGGCGGTGGTCCTGGATATCCGTCCGGCCAAGGAGTTCGCCAGCGGGCACATCGTCGACGCGCTGAACATCCCGGCCGACAAGCTGAACAGCCGCATGACCGAGCTGGAAAAGTACAAGGGCAAGACCATCATCCTGGTCGACGCCATGGGCCAGCATTCCGGTACCTGGGGCGGCGTCCTGAAGAAGGCCGGCTTCAACGCCGCCAAGCTGTCCGGCGGGATCGGCAGCTGGCGCGGCGACAACCTGCCGCTGGTGAAGTGACATGCCGCCCGTCGTGATCTACACCACCGCCTGGTGTCCGTACTGCATCCGCGCCAAGCAGCTGCTGCAACGCAAGGGTGTGGACTTCCAGGAGATCGCCTGCGACGGCAAGCCCGAACTGCGCGCCGAGCTGGCACGCAAGGCGGGATCGACCACCGTGCCGCAGATCTGGATCGGCGAGACCCATGTCGGCGGCTGCGACGACCTTCATGCACTGGAGCGCGCCGGCAAGCTGGACGCGCTGCTGTCTGCCTGAAACCATTCATGAATTGACCCAAGGGAAGGCCCGAAAATGACCGAGCAAGCTACCAACGGCGCTGCCGACGAGCAGCAACCCCAGTTCTCCCTGCAGCGCATCTACCTGCGCGACCTGTCGTTCGAGTCGCCGAAGTCCCCGGAAATCTTCCGCCAGGAATGGAACCCGTCCATCAGCCTGGACCTGAACACCCGCCAGAAGCAGCTGGACGGCGACTTCTACGAAGTGGTCCTGACCGTATCGGTGACCGTGAAGAACGGCGAGGACACCACTGCCTTCATCGCCGAAGTGCAGCAGGCCGGCATCTTCCTGATCAAGAACCTCGATCCGTCGAGCATGAGCCATACCCTCGGCGCGTTCTGCCCGAACATCCTCTTCCCGTACGCTCGCGAAGCCCTGGACAACCTGGTGGTACGCGGTTCGTTCCCGGCGCTGATGCTGTCGCCGGTGAACTTCGACGCCCTCTACGCCCAGGAAATCGCCCGCATGCAGGCCTCCGGCGAGATCCCGACGCCGTCGGTCCAGTAAGCCCAGCGCTTGCGAAAAAGCCCGCCTTGCGCGGGCTTTTTCATGCCTGCCGGCCGGCTCAGTCCATGGCGAAGCCGAGCTGGCGCCAGGCTTCGTAGACGGTCACCGCCACCGTGTTGGACAGGTTCAGGCTACGGCAGCCTTCGCGCATCGGCAGGCGCAGGCGCCGATCGGTTGGCAGGGCGTTGCGCACCTCCTCCGGCAGTCCGCGGCTTTCCGGGCCGAAGAGGAAGGCATCGCCGCGCTGGTAGGCCACTTCGTGGAAGGCCCGCGACCCCTTGGTGGTGAAGGCGAACAGGCGTGGCTGGCCGAGGGCCTCGAGGCAGCTCTGCAGATCCGGGTAGCGGCGTACGCTGGCGTATTCGTGGTAGTCGAGGCCGGCACGGCGCAAGCGCTTGTCGTCCAGTTCGAAACCGAGCGGCTCGATCAGGTGCAGACTGCATCCGGCGTTGGCGCAGAGCCTGATAATGTTGCCGGTATTCGGAGGAATCTCCGGTTGAAACAGGATGACGTGGAACATGCAGGGCTCCGGAGCAGATAACGGGCGGCATTCTACCTCCGCCATCGACGATCTGCGGCGCCAGCGCTGGAAAGTCTGGGGTGCGCTGGTGCTTGCCGGGTTGTTGTTCGGGCTGATGCTCGGCAGGTTGTTCGGTCCCGCTTCGCTGCCGACGTCTGCGCCGCAACTGCTGGCGGTCGGGGAGAGCGAGCAGGGCCTGGTCCTGCGCTTCGATCGCCAGGCTGCGGTTACGGCGGCACGGGTGGAGGGTGCCCTGACGTTGCGCATCGTCGCCCGGGGCGCGGCGCAGCAGGGAGACGGGCGATGGCTGGGCCAGCCGTTGCGCTGGCGCGTCCGCGAGGAGGGAAAGGCGCTGCTGTTGAGCCTGGTCTCGACCCGCCCCTTGCAGGGGCGCTGGCAGTGGTCGGAGGACGGCGAGGGCTGGCGCCTGGTCGTCGAACTGCAGGAGCGCGACGGCCGGGAATAAAAGGGGGAATTCTCAGCCTGCCTGTACCGAGGTCCCCAAACGGGAGGGCGGAGGCGCGGATCGCTGCGCTGCCGCCGGGCATAAAAGAGGGGAGTTCTCAGCCTGCCTGTACCGAGGTCCCCGAAACGGGTGTGGCGGTTGCGCGCGGATGCTGCGTCTGCCGCCGGGTGTAAAAGAGGGGATTCCCCAGCCTGCCTGTACCGAGGCCCCCGAAATCTTCGTTATCTGCTCCAATGCAGGGGGTGTGCCAATTCTCATGAGACGCTGGCGGCGCGCTCGCTTTCCTGAAGGGTTGTGGATAAGTCTGTGGGCGATCTGGTGATGAATGCCTCTGGAGGCCCGTGGATCAAGGGCTTGGCGGCATCCCAGGGGTTTGTGGGAAGTCGATTGCGGAAAAATGACGGAGCGGGCTTTTCCGCCAGCGATTGATGCCGATTTGTCGCCTGCTGGTGCACGCTGCCCAAAATCCGGGCAAGGGCCGCTGCCCTGCACAACCGGCGGATAACCGCGATGCGGTTATTCGCCCTACGCTACGGTTTGACCGGTGGTGCCGGGCGGGCGCTCTGCCGAGGCTGGGACTGTGCTGCGGACGGTAGGGCGAATAACGCCATAGGCGTTATCCGCCGCGGCTCTGCACAACCGGCGGATAACCGCGATGTGCCCTACGCCGCGGTTTGATCGACGGTGCCGGCGGGCGCCCTGCCGAGGCCGGGGCGGCGTCTCGCTTGGCAGGGGCGCGCGACGGACCATGAAAAACGGGGCCCGAAGGCCCCGTTGGTCGCTCATGGGAGCAGTGGCGCTTCAGTCGTCGCCTTCGTCGTCGGCTCCATCGACGTTCATCCCCAGCTCCTTGATCTTGCGGGTCAGGGTATTGCGGCCCCAGCCGAGCAGCACGGCGGCATCGCGGCGGCGGCCGGCGGTATGCTTGAGGGCGGTTTCTATCATGATCCGTTCGAAGGCCGGCACGGCGCTGTCCAGCAGGTTCGACTGGCCGCGGCCCAGCGCCTGGTCGGCCCACTGGCGCAGGGCCTGTTCCCAGTTCGCCGCCGGCGCGCTGTCCTGCGGCTGGGTCAGCAGCTCCGGCGGCAGGTCGTCGATGTGCACCTCGCGGCCGGAGGCCATCACGGTGATCCAGCGGCAGGTGTTCTCCAGTTGGCGGACGTTGCCCGGCCAGCCGAGGTTCTTCAGGTACTCCTCGGTTTCCGCCTTCAGCAGCTTGGGTTCCACCGCCAGCTCCTGGGCGGCGCGGCTGAGGAAGTGCCGGGCCAGCGCCGGGATGTCCTCGCGGCGGTCGGCCAGCCGCGGGATGTGGATGCGGATCACGTTCAGGCGATGGAACAGGTCCTCGCGGAACTTGCCGTCGCGCACCAGGCTTTCCAGGTTCTGGTGGGTGGCGGCGATGATCCTCACGTCGACCTTCACCGGCGTGTGCCCGCCGACCCGGTAGAACTCGCCGTCGGCCAGGACGCGCAGCAGGCGGGTCTGGGTGTCGGCCGGCATGTCGCCGATCTCGTCGAGGAACAGGGTGCCGCCATCGGCCTGCTCGAAGCGTCCGCGGCGCTGGGCGGCGGCCCCGGTGAAGGCGCCCTTCTCATGGCCGAACAGCTCGGATTCCATCAGGTCCTTGGGGATCGCCGCCATGTTCAGCGCGATGAATGGCGAGGCTGCGCGCGGGCTGTGGCGATGCAGGGCATGGGCGACCAGCTCCTTGCCGGTACCCGATTCGCCGTTGATCAGCACGGTGATGTTGGAATGGCTGAGGCGGCCGATGGCGCGGAATACCTCCTGCATCGCCGGCGCCTCGCCGATGATCTCCGGCGTGCGCGCCTGGTTCGCCGGCAGCTCCAGGCCCTGCTGCTCCTGGGCGTGCTGGTTGGCGCGCTTGACCAGGGAGACTGCCTCGTCGACGTCGAACGGCTTGGGCAGGTATTCGAAGGCGCCGCCCTGGTAGGAGGCCACCGCGCTGTCGAGGTCGGAATGCGCGGTCATGATGATCACCGGTAGGCGCGGATGCAGTTCGCGGATCTGCGCCAGCAGGTCGAGGCCGCTGGCGCCGGGCATGCGGATATCGGAGATGATCACGTCCGGCTGCTGCCGGCCGAGGCGGCCGATCACGCTGTCGGCGCTGTCGAAGCTCACCGTGGTCATGCCTTCCTGCTGCAGGGCTTTTTCCAGTACCCAGCGGATGGAGCGGTCGTCGTCGACGATCCAGACGGTCTCTGATCGGCTCATGGTCAATGCACTCCTTGTTCCAGGGGCAGGAACAGACTGAACACGGTATGGCCGGGGTGGCTCTCGCATTCAATCAGCCCCTGGTGCTGGCTGATGATGTTCTGGGCGATGGCCAGGCCGAGTCCGGTACCGTCCGGACGGCCGCTGACCATGGGGTAGAAGATGGTTTCCTGGAGCTCGGCCGGAATGCCCGGGCCGTTGTCGATGATCTCCACCTTGCACACCAGGCGGTGACGCGTGTGGCCGATGGTGAACTGGCGCAGGGTACGGCTGCGCAGGGTGATGCGACCGAGGCGCAGGTCGTTCTGCCCGGCGATCGCCTGCATGGCGTTGCGTACCATGTTGAGCACGGCCTGGATCATTTGCTCGCGGTCGAGCAGCAGGTCGGGGATGCTCGGGTCGTAGTCGCGGACCAGGGTGATGCTGCCCTGGCTCTCCGCTTCCACCAGGCTGCTGACCCGCTCCAGCACTTCATGGATGTTGGTCGGCGCCAGGTTCGGCAGTTTGTTCGAGCCGAGCATGCGGTCCACCAGGTTCCGCAACCGGTCGGCTTCTTCGATGATGACGTTGGTGTAGTCCTTCAGCGACTCTTCCGGCAGCTCGCGGGATAGTAGTTGCGCTGCGCCGCGGATGCCGCCGAGCGGGTTCTTGATCTCGTGGGCGAGCCCGCGCACCAGCAGCTTGGTGGTCTCCTGTTTGGACAGCTGTGCTTCTTCGCGGGTGATCCGCATCAGCCGGTCGCGCGGATGGACCTCGAGCAGCAGCAGCGTCTCGTTGCGGTTGAGGATGGGCGTCACCGCATAGTCGACCGTGATGCTGACGCCGGTGATAGAGGTCAGGGTCGCTTCGCGCTTGGTGAACGGATGCGCCTGTTCCACCGCCTGGCGCAGCGAGTTCAAGGCTTCCGGCGATTCGGTGAACAGCTCGCTGATGAATTGCCCGTGGCTGCGCTGGCCGCTCACGGCCAGGAGCATCTCCGCTGCCGGGTTCATGTACTCCAGGCGCAGTTCGCCGTTGAGCAGGATCACCGCGGTGGTCAGGTTGTCGAGCAACAGTCGGTGCAGGGTATCGGTCGGCATGGCGGGCAGCTGTTCCAAGGTTGGGCAGGAAAATGCAAAAAGCAAACCAGGCGCCGAAAAGGCGCGTTTTTTCTGCCGAGGCGCTGGCTAGAGGTGCGCCGGGAAGGTTTTCGGCGACGAGCGGTGACCCGAAATGGGGACAGTATAGAAAGTGGTGCGGGTAATCGCACCAATCTGGTGCGTTGACGTGGCCGGCGGCGTTTTCGCCAGGAGAGTCGGGAAAAAAACCGGAAAATCCCGCCCACGGCGGAGTGGGCAGGGGAAGTTCGGCTAGCGCTCGCTCGGCTGTACCGCGCTGACCAGCGGCGTATCGACCTCCGGCAGGGGTTGGCCGGCGATGCTCACTCGATGCAGGTGGAAGGGCTGGCTCGGGGTGCTTTCGACGGTCATGCCGTCGCCATCGATGATTTCCACTGCGACCTGGTGGGTGCCGCGATCGAGGTTCTTCAACGGGAATACCGGGCTGCGTCCCGGCGCTCCGGCAGGCTTGCCGTCGAGCAGCAGGCGATAGCGATGGCCGGGCAGCAGCGCCGGCTCGCTGGTGACGGTGACGATGACGTCGCCGCTGTTGGCGCGCAGGGTTGCGTCCGGTTCGGGGAAGAGGATGCGCAGTAGCTGGTAGGCCGGCGGCTTCACCTCCAGCGGCGCGGCGGGCGGACGATAGCGTATGCCCGGCGGCGCCACGCTGTTGCCCGGCGCCAGTTCGACGCGTTGGGCCTTGCGCCCGCTGGGCGGCTGGTCGGTGTAGACGCGGTTGCCCTCGGCGTCGATGTAGGTGTAGACCCCCGCTTGCGTGGCGCAGGCCAGGCACAGCAGGAGGGCGCCGAGAATGCGCGGGATCATCGCTTCTTCCCGAGGTGCACGCGCTGCACAGTGAAGGTCACCGGCGGGCTGGATTGCAGCACCCGTTCGCCGTTGAGTACCTGTACCGCGAGGCTGTGGTCGCCGCGGTCGATCTCGTGCAGGGTGAAGCGGGTGCCGCCGCTGGGCGTGCCGTAGGGTTTGCCGTCCAGCACCAGTTGCAACTGGTGGCCGCTGTGCAGGGCCGGGCGGATGCTGACGCTGACGTTGAAGGTGCCGTTGTTGGCGCGCAGCGCCTCTTCCGTGGGGAGGTCGCTGAGGGCAAGGATCTCGTAGGCGGCGGCCTCGCTATCGGCGGTCGGGGAATTGCCCGCGGAGGACTTTTCCGGCGTGTCGATTCCTACGGTATTGGTCGGCTGCAGTTCGACGGTCTGCGCCTGCACCCCGTCTGGCGGCTGGTTGGTGAATACCTTGTTGCCGTTGGCGTCGGTGTATTGGTAGATCTGCGCCATGGCCGGCAGGGCGGCGGCCAGGAGCAGGCAGCTGGTGATCAGGCGCATGGACGGTCTCCGGGTGAACCTGCCAAGCGTTGCACCGCATCGGCGCGCTGGCAAGCCGTGCATTGTGCGGCATGCGGGTATTCGAAGGTGTGCGCTGGGGCACGTTGGCGGTCGCTGTGCCCCGCCGCGCGGCTGCGTTCGTCTCAGCCGGCACTGGCGGGGCGAACCCTCGTTGCGCCAGAGTGTCTGTGCTTGCGCCGCCGGCCGGCGGCCCCGTTCGAAACGGCGGGTGTCCGGCTTGTATGATGCGGCTGTTTCGGTTTCTCACCTTGGGGACTGCCTTTCTCGTGCCGATCATCGCCCGCTTCACCCTTCGCTCCCGCGTCCTGGCGGCCCTGCTGCTGTGCCTCTGCGCCGCCCTGTTCTACTCGCCGCCGGGCGCCGCGGCGCTGCCGAACCCGTTGGCGGGGAGTTCCTCCGGTGGCGAGAAGGTCAGCGATGCGCAGTTGGAACAATCGCTGAACCAGGTCATCCAGACCTTGGAGAACGACAGGCAGCGCGCCGACCTGCTGAAAAAGCTGAAACAGCTGCGCGACGTGACCAAGAAAGGCAAGGAAAGCGAGGGTGGGGTGCTGGGGCTGATCGGCGATACCCTGACCAGCCTGGAAAAGCAGTTCCAGGGCGCGAACAGCCCGGTCGCGTTATGGGGCAACCAGTTCCAGCTGGCGCGTGCCGAACTCGAGGAGCGCTTTCCCAGCTGGCGCGACCTGCCGGCGATGGTCTTCGATTTTTCGGTGGTGATCCTCCTCTGGGCCTGCCTGGCCAGCGCGCTGCTCTGGCTCAGCCGGCGCATGCGCGAGCGCTTCGGCCTGTCGGCGGAGTTGCCGCAGCATCCGAAGACCCGCGACCTGCTGCTGTTTTCCCTGCGCAAGCTGGGCCCCTGGCTGGTGGCCTTCCTCATCACCCTGTACCTGTCGGTGGTGCTGCCGGACTCCCTGAGCAAGACCCTGGCGATGGTCATGGCCTATGTGCTGGTCTGCGGCACGCTGTTCTCCGCGCTGTGCGTGATTTCCCTCTCGCTGCTCAGCGGCCCGCACCGCCAGCGCGCCCTGGATATCCTGCGGCGCCAGGCGTTCCGCCCGTTGTGGCTGATCGGCAGCCTCGCCGCGCTGGGCGAGGTCGCCCACGATCCGCGGCTGATCGCCGGCCTCGGCGAGCACACCTCGATCTGCCTGAGTACCCTGGCCAACGCCAGCGCCGCGCTGTTCACCGCGCTGTTCGTGATGCGTTTCCGCCGGCCGATCGCCCACCTGATCCGCAACCAGCCGCTGGAGCGCCGCCTCAAGCGCCGTAGCCTGCACGACCTGGTGCAACTGGTCGGCTCGCTGTGGTTCGTGCCGGTGCTGGTGCTGGTGGGGATTTCCCTGTTCGCCACCTTCGTTTCCGCCGGCGACAGCAGTTCGGCGTTGCGCCGGGCGCTGGTCTGCGCGGTGCTGGCGGTGGTGGCGATGACCGTGATCGGGCTGATCCGCCGCCGTTCCAGTCGGGTCGGCGCCGGCCCGCGCCGCAGCGCGCCGTACATCGAGCAGTTGCAAAGCTTCGGCTATACCCTGCTGCACATCTTCGTGGTGCTGTTCTTCATCGAGGTCGCCTTGCGCGTCTGGGGCATGTCGCTGATTCGCTATGCGGAAGGCGAGGGCGAGCAGATCAGCATGAAGGTAGTCAGCTTCGGCACCACCCTGCTGGTCGCCTGGCTGATCTGGATCCTCACCGATACCGCGATCCAGCACAGCCTCGGCCTGGGCGGCAAGAGCCGGCCGAACACCCGCGCGCTGACCATGCTGCCGCTGATCCGCAACGTGCTGTTCGCCACCATCGCGGTGATCGCCCTGATCGTCGCCCTGGCCAACATGGGCATGAACGTCACCCCGCTGCTGGCCGGTGCCGGCGTGATCGGCCTGGCCATCGGCTTCGGTGCGCAGTCGCTGGTGGCGGACCTGATCACCGGCCTGTTCATCATCATCGAGGACTCGCTGTCGATCGACGACTACGTCGACGTCGGCGGCCACCTTGGCACGGTCGAGGGCCTGACTATCCGTACCGTGCGCCTGCGCGACCTGGACGGCGTGGTGCATACCATCCCGTTCAGCGAGATCAAGAGCATCAAGAACTACTCGCGCCAGTTCGGCTACGCGATGTTCCGCTGGCCGGTGCCGGCGAGCATGCCGATCGACGACGCGGTGGCGCTGGTGCGCGAGGTCGCGATGGAGCTGCGCAGCGACCCGGCGGTCTACCGCAACCTGTGGTCGCCGATGGAATTGCAGGGCGTGGAGAGTTTCGACAACGGCCAGGCGATCCTGCGCTTCCGCTTCAAGACCGCGCCGATCAAGCAGTGGGAGGTCCAGCGGGCGTTCAACCTGCGCCTGCGTCGGCGCCTCGACCAGGCCGGCCTCGAACTGTCCATGCCGCGTCTCAACGTACAGTTGAGCCGGGCGCCCAAGGCGAAATCCGCGGAACCGGACGAGCAGGGCACGCCGGCGGACGGCGGCATCTAGCGCGACAGGATGACCCGGCAGATGCGGCGCATGTCGCGGTCGTCGATGCCGTCGCACTGCCACGGCGCACGCGATACCACGGCCCGGCACTGGCGGCGCATGTCGCGGCTGTCGATGTCGTCGCCGCGCTTGCGGTCGCCGCGGACGATGGCGCGGCACTGGCGGCGCGTGTCGCCGTCGCGGATGTCGTCGCAGTCGTAGCGCTGTCCCGGCGCCAGCAGCGCGCCGCAGTAACGCCGCAGGTCGCGGCTGTCGATGTCGCCGCAATCCCCGCTGTCGCCGCGCTCCAGGGCGTTGCACATGCGCCGCAGGTCGCGGTCGTGGATATCGCGGCATTCGGTGGCGGCCTGGGCGGGCAGGCTGAGGATGGCGGCAAGCAGGAGCCAGAGAGAGTGACGCATGGACGGTCCTTATCCTTGGGGCGGGGAGCGCGGCAAGTCTAACCGAACGGCGCGGCGAACTTTGCTTTTCTCCATGGGCCGGCCCATAAAAAAGGCCTCCCGAAGGAGGCCTCAAGAGGGTGACTCGTTGTTATAGGAAAGGGTGGATCAGACGCTGTAGTACAGGTCGTATTCCAGCGGGTGCACGAAGGTGCGCACCTTGATCTCTTCTTCGCTCTTCAGCTCGATGTAGGCATCGATGAACTCGTCGGTGAACACGCCGCCCTTGGTCAGGAACGCGCGGCCCTTGTCGAGCTCTTCCAGCGCCTCTTTCAGGCTGCCGCAAACCTGCGGGATTTCCTTCGCCTCTTCCGGCGGCAGGTCGTACAGGTTCTTGTCGGCGGCATCGCCGGGGTGGATCTTGTTCTGGATGCCGTCCAGGCCGGCCATCAGCAGCGCGGCGAAGGCCAGGTAGGGGTTGGCTGCCGGGTCCGGGAAGCGCGCTTCGATACGGCGGGCCTTCGGGCTGGATACGTAGGGGATACGGATCGAGGCGGAACGGTTGCGCGCCGAGTAGGCCAGCATCACCGGAGCTTCGAAGCCCGGGACCAGGCGCTTGTAGGAGTTGGTCGAGGGGTTGGTGAAGCCGTTCAGGGCCTTGCCGTGCTTGATGATGCCGCCGATGAAGTACAGGGCGGTCTCGGACAGGCCGGCATAGCCTTCGCCGGCGAAGGTGTTCTTGCCGTCCTTGGAGATCGACATGTGCACGTGCATGCCCGAACCGTTGTCGCCGTACAGCGGCTTCGGCATGAAGGTCACGGTCTTGCCGTAGGCGTCGGCGACGTTGTGCACGCAGTACTTCAGGGTCTGCACTTCGTCGGCCTTGGCGACCAGGGTGTTGAACTTCACGCCGATCTCGTTCTGGCCGGCGGTTGCCACTTCGTGGTGGTGGACTTCGACCACCAGGCCCATTTCTTCCAGGGCGTTGCACATGGCGGTGCGGATTTCATGGTCGTGGTCGACCGGCGGTACCGGGAAGTAGCCGCCCTTCACGCCCGGGCGATGGCCCTTGTTGCCGGACTCGATGTCGGCGTCGGTGTTCCAGGAAGCCTGCTCGGAGAAGATCTTGAACATCGAGCCGGAGATGTCGGACTTGAACTTCACTTCGTCGAAGATGAAGAACTCCGGCTCCGGGCCGACGAACACGGTGTCGCCGATGCCGGTGGACTTCAGGTACTCCTCGGCGCGCTTGGCGATGTTGCGCGGGTCGCGCTCGTAGCCTTGCATGGTGCTCGGCTCGATGATGTCGCAGACCAGGATCAGGGTCGGCTCTTCGGTGAACGGATCGAGGACGGCGGTGCTGTCGTCCGGCATCAGGATCATGTCGGAGGCTTCGATGCCTTTCCAGCCGGCGATGGAGGAGCCGTCGAACATCTTGCCGGCTTCGAAGAACTCATCGTCCAGCGCGTCGCGAGCCGGCATGGTGACGTGTTGCTGCTTGCCCTTGGTATCGGTGAAGCGCAGGTCTACCCACTTCACGTCATGGTCTTTGATCAGTTGGTGCGACTTGTACGACATGCTGTCCTCCAGGAGGGATTAGAGCTGGGAGCTTTTTCTGTGCCCCAGTATCGGGTGATGCCGGCCGGAATACTCCGCCAGGGCAACCTGCCTCACAAGTGAGCAAGTTGCGTGCCAGTGCCCGGAATCGGGCAGGGCCCCATGTTTGGCGGGGCCAGGTCTTCTTCAGGGTAGCTGGGCGGCCTTCGGGTGCACCGTTATGGTGCTCCATGTTGGTGCATCATTCCATTTTGGTGCAGCAAAAATAACTGTGCATATTTCTGCTCAATACGTGAGCAATTTCAGATATAATTCCGCCCCTTTTTTTCCGTCGCCCCGCGCGTTCGCGTCCCTCGCATGAAACTCATCGTCAAGACCTTCCAGGAAATCACCATCAAGAGCCGGCCGGTGCGCAAGCGCTTCATCCGGCAGTTGGCGAAGAACATCCGCGCGGTGCTGCGCGACCTGGACCCGGAGCTGAAGGTCGAGGGCGAGTGGGACAACCTGGAGGTGGAGACCGCCGTGCTCGACGCCAAGGCCAGGCGCGAGATGATCGAGCGCCTGACCTGCACCCCGGGCATCGGTCATTTCCTCGAGGTCCACGAGTATCCGCTGGGCGATTTCGACGACATCCTCGCCAAGTGCAAGGCGCATTTCGGCGACCAGTTGGCCGGCAAGACCTTCGCCGTGCGCTGCAAGCGCGCCGGCAAGCACGCGTTCACCTCTATGGAGGTGGAGCGTTACGTCGGCAGCGGCCTGCGCCGCGAATGCGGGGCTGCCGGGATCGACCTGAAGCAGCCGGAAGTCGAGGTGCGGATGGAAATCCGCCTCGACCGCCTGTTCGTCATCCATCGCCAGCATCCGGGCCTGGGCGGCTATCCGCTGGGCGCGCTGGAGCAGGTGCTGGTGCTGATGTCCGGCGGCTTCGACTCGACCGTGGCGGCCTACCAGATGATGCGCCGCGGGATGATCAGCCACTTCGTGTTCTTCAACCTCGGCGGGCGCGCCCACGAATTGGGGGTGATGGAAGTCGCCCACTACCTGTGGGAGAAGTACGGCCGCTCGCAGCGCGTGCTGTTCGTCAGCGTGCCGTTCGAGGAAGTGGTCGGCGAGATCCTCACCAAGGTCGACGACAGCTATATGGGCGTGACCCTCAAGCGCATGATGCTGCGCGCCGCCAGCCGCGTGGCCGAGCGCCTGGAGCTGGACGCGCTGGTGACCGGCGAGGCGATCTCCCAGGTGTCCAGCCAGACCCTGCCGAACCTCTCGGTGATCGACCGGGTTACCGACACCCTGGTGCTGCGCCCGCTGATCGTCAGCCACAAGCAGGACATCATCGACACCGCCCGGCAGATCGGCACCGCCGAGTTCGCCCGGCACATGCCGGAATACTGCGGGGTGATCTCGGTGAACCCGACCACCCAGGCCAAGCCCTACCGCGTCGAGCACGAAGAGTCGAAATTCGACATGGCGGTGCTCGAGCGCGCCCTGGAGCGCGCCACCCAGCGCACCGTCGACCGGGTGATCGACGAACTCGGCCAGGACCTGCAGGTGGAAGAGGTCGGCGAGGTGCTGCCCGGTCAGATTGTCATCGATATCCGCCATCCTGATGCCCAGGAAGACGAACCCCTGGCCCTGGAAGGCGTCGAAGTCCAGGCGCTGCCGTTCTACGCGATCAACAGCCGCTTCAAGGAACTGGACGCCAACCGCCAGTACCTCCTGTATTGCGACAAAGGGGTGATGAGCCGCCTGCATGCCCATCATCTGCTCAACGAGGGGCACACCAATGTGCGTGTTTATCGTCCGGCTTAAGCAGCCGGGCTTGTTCGGCGGCAGCATCCGCCACCGTCCTCCCGACACGTCCGCCGCCTAGGCCGATGCCCGCCCTTCGGCGTGCCGGCCGGACCGGGGCAGCGTCCGCCTGCTGCCCGCCCCTTAATTGAAGAAGCCTGTCGTGTCGGGCGCCGCCCTGTCCGACCCCACCACCGCCGCGAAGCTGCGCTTCGGGCGTTAAACGAGACAAGACTTGTGATCGAAAATCTGCGCAACATCGCCATCATCGCCCACGTCGACCATGGCAAGACCACCCTGGTGGACAAGCTGCTGAAGCTGTCCGGCACCCTCGACCGCAAAGAAGCGGAAAGCGAGCGGGTGATGGACTCCAACGACCAGGAAAAAGAGCGTGGCATCACCATCCTGGCGAAGAACACCGCGATCAAGTGGAACGGCTACAACATCAACATCGTCGACACCCCCGGTCACGCCGACTTCGGCGGCGAGGTGGAGCGCGTGATGTCGATGGTCGACTCCGTGCTGCTGGTGGTCGACGCCCAGGACGGCCCCATGCCGCAGACCCGCTTCGTGACCCAGAAGGCCTTCAAGGCCGGCCTGCGTCCGATCGTGGTGGTGAACAAGATCGACCGCCCGGGCGCGCGTCCGGACTGGGTCATCGACCAGATCTTCGACCTGTTCGACAACCTCGGCGCCACCGACGAGCAACTCGACTTCCCGATCGTCTACGCCAGCGCCCTGAACGGCATCGCCGGCCTCGACCACGAGAAGATGGACGACAACATGGACGCGCTGTTCCAGGCGATCATCGACCACGTCCCGGCCCCGGTGGTGGACACCGAGGGTCCGTTCCAGATGCAGATCTCGCAGCTGGACTACAACAGCTTCCTCGGCGTGATCGGTATCGGCCGCATCACCCGCGGCAAGGTCAAGTCCAACACCCCGGTGGTGGCCATCAGCGACGACGGCAGCAAGCGCAACGGCCGCATCCTGAAGATCATGGGCCACCACGGCCTGCAGCGCGTCGAGGTGGCCGAGGCGGAAGCCGGCGACATCGTCTGCGTCAGCGGCATGGAGGAGCTGTTCATCTCCGATACCCTGTGCGACCCGCAGAACGTCGAGGCGCTGCCGCCGCTGACCGTCGACCAGCCGACCGTGAGCATGACCTTCCAGGTCAACGATTCGCCGTTCGCCGGCCGCGAAGGCAAGTTCGTCACCAGCCGCAACATCAAGGAGCGCCTGGAGAAGGAACTGCTGCATAACGTGGCGCTGCGCGTCGAGCCGGGCGACAGCCCGGAGAAGTTCAAGGTTTCCGGCCGTGGCGAACTGCACCTGTCGGTACTGATCGAGACCATGCGCCGCGAAGGCTTCGAGCTGGCCGTGGGCCGCCCGGAAGTGGTGATCATCGAGAAGGACGGCGAGAAGCAGGAGCCCTACGAGAACGTCACCATCGACATCGAGGAGCAGCACCAGGGCTCGGTGATGGAGCAGATGGGCCTGCGCAAGGGCGACCTGAGCAACATGATTCCCGACGGCAAGGGCCGAGTGCGCCTGGAGTACACCATTCCGGCGCGCGGCCTGATCGGCTTCCGCAACAACTTCCTGACCCTGACCTCGGGCACCGGTATCCTGACCTCGACCTTCAGCCACTACGGTCCGATCAAGGCCGGCGAAGTCAGCAACCGCCAGAACGGCGTACTGGTCTCCATGGCCACCGGCACCGCGCTGACCTACTCGCTGGAGACCCTGCAGAGCCGCGGCAAGCTGTTCCTCGGCCCGGGCGACGAAATCTACGAAGGCCAGTTGGCCGGCATCAACAGCCGTGACAACGACCTGGTGATCAACCCGACCAAGGGCAAGAAGCTCGACAACATGCGCGCTTCCGGCAAGGACGAAGTCATCGCCCTGGTTCCGCCGATCCGCTTCACCCTCGAGCAGGCGCTGGAGTTCATCGCCGACGACGAGCTGGTGGAAGTGACGCCGAAGTCGATCCGCCTGCGCAAGAAGATGCTCAACGAGAACGACCGCAAGCGCTACGAGCGCAGCAAGGTCTAAACCGTTGCCGTACCGGCGCGCCGCAACGGCGTGCCTCGCGGCCGGCAGGCAGGGCAGGGGTGCCCGGCCTGCCGGCCGTTTTGCTATGCGCCGGGCGCTTTCCGGCGGGGCTTGATGGCCCCCGCGGCAGCGGCCCGCAGCAAGCGGCGGAACGTCGGGCAGTCCATGTGCTCGCGCGCCGGACAGGCCGCGGCATGCCGCAGGCCGTCGCGCATGGCGGCGAGGCGGCGGATCGTCCGGTCCAGTTCGTCGGCCTTGGCCGCCAGCGCCGCGCGGTCGATCCGCAGCGCGCCGTCGGCTGCGCCCATGCCGGCAATCTCGTCCAGCGACAACCCGGCGGCGCGGCCCAGCCCGATCAGCGCCAGCCGCTCCAGCACGCCTGCATCGAACAGCCGGCGCAGGCCATGCCGGCCGCTGGAGGCGATCAGTCCCTTTTCCTCGTAGTAGCGCAGGGTCGAGGCCGGTACCCCGGATCGTCGCGCGACCTCGCCTATGTCCAGTTGCCGCATGCCCTTGACCTCAAGTCGACTTGAAGTGGAAGACTAGCGTTTCGGCACCTGGGCCGTGACGAAATACAGACGAGGTGAACCTCATGTGGGACGAACGCTATGCCGCCGAAGAGTATGTCTACGGAACCGAACCCAACGCTTTCCTGAAGGAACATGCGCAGCGGCTGGCCGGGCCGGTGCTGAGCGTCGCCGAGGGCGAGGGGCGCAACGCGGTGTTCCTCGCTTCGCTGGGGCTGGAGGTGCTTGGCGTGGACGGCTCCGCCGTTGGCCTGGCCAAGGCACGCCGGCTGGCCGAGGCGAAAGGCGTGTCGATCGACACCCTGGTGGTCGACCTGGCGGACTACGAACCGCCGGCAGCGGCGTTCGGCGCGGTGGTGTCGATCTTCGCGCACCTGCCCAGTCGCGTGCGCGGCAGACTCAACCGCCTGCTGGAGCGTTCGCTGCGACCGGGCGGTCTCTTCCTGCTGGAGGCCTATCGGCCGGAACAGCTCGGCCGCGGCACCGGCGGCCCGGCGGACGTCGACATGCTGGTGAGCCGCGCGGCGCTGGAGGCGGAGCTGCCGGATTGCGAGGTGCTGCTGGCGCGGGAAATCGAGCGCGAGGTGGTCGAGGGCCGTTTCCACACCGGCGCGGCCTGTGTGGTCCAGTTCATCGCCAGGAAGAGGTAGCTCGCCACGGGGCGGGCGTCGGAATGCGTCGAATCTCGGGAATGCGGGCTGTATACTCCCGGCGCGGGTTCCGCTCTGGCAGGATGGCCAGGGCAGGTATCAGTGGATCGTGGTACCTCTTGATCAAGGATTCGACGCATGCAATGGATTTTCATGCTGGTGGGCCTGATCCTCGGCGGCTTCGCCGGGGAATCGCTGGTCGGCGCCCTCCTCGGCGGCCTTTCCGGCCTGGCCCTGGGACAGGCCGTCTCGCTGCAGAACCTGGCGCAACAGAACGAGCGCCTGCGCAAGCAGATGAGCGAATTCGCCGAACGCTTCGAGCGCGGCACCGAGGTCATCCACCAGCGCTTGCTGCGCGTGGAGCGCCAGGCGCAGGACCTTCCCGAAAGCGTTCCCGAGCCGGCCGCCGGCATCGACCAGCCGCTCGCAGACACGCCTCCCGCTCCTCCCGCCGAGGTTGCCCCGCCGCTGGACTGGGACATCGAGCTGCCGGCCGTCGAGGCTGCGCCGCCTCCGCCTCGCCCCCCCGAGCCCGTCCAGCCCATCGAGCGTCAGCCGGCGTTCCAGTCTGACGCCCAGCCAGCGCCGCGCCGGGAGAGATCAGCGGATGCAGGCGCATGGCGGCGAAGATGGTCAGGTACAGCACCGCGATACCGGTGCCTTGCAGGATCAGGCCGTAGGCGGCGCGCCGCTCGCGCAACCACCAGCCGACGCCGAGCAGCGCCATCGCTGCCAGCGCCACCCCGGCGTAGCGGTACTCCACCGGCACCGCCACCCGTTCCGAGGCGTAGCGCAGGAGGAAGGCCAGGCCGATGAACAGCAGCACCACGCCGATGCGCAATACCGTGTTGCCGCCGAACAGCCAGCCCTTGGCCGCGGCGAAGCCACGCTCGACCAGCGAGGGTTCGCGTGGAGGCGCCGGAG
>NZ_SCND01000229.1:0-9972 GCF_005503585.1 Pseudomonas sp. 2VD | reverse complement strand
CCACCGCGCCATGAACAGCGAAATCGACCCCGGCCGCTGCCCGCTGTGCCAGCGATCCAACCGCTGCACCCTGGCCGATCCCGCTAGCGCCGCCCAGGCTTGCTGGTGCTTCACCACGGAAATCGATGCGACCGCACTGGAGCGGATTCCCGCCGAGCTGCGCCGCCGTGCCTGCCTCTGCCCGCGCTGCGCGCAACTATTGCCGCCCGACGCCGACGACTGATGCGACTGGACCGCTTCCTCGCCAACCTGCCCGAACTCAGCCGCCGCGACGCGCAGATGCTGATCGCCGGTGGACGCCTGCGCGTGGACGGCCAGGTGGTGCGCGACGGCACCCACGAAGTGCGTGTCTTCAGCCGGGTGGAACTGGACGAGCGGCTGCTCCAGGCTGGCAAGCCGGCGCGCTACTACATGCTGCATAAACCGATGGGCTGCGTCAGCGCCACCCGCGACCCGCAACACCCGACCGTCCTCGACCTGTTCCCGGAAGACCAGCGCGACGACCTGCACATTGGCGGTCGTCTCGACTACAACACCACCGGCCTGATGCTGCTGACCAACGACGGCCAGTGGTCGCGCCGCCTGACCCTGCCGGGCAGCCGGCGCGACAAGGTCTACTACGTGGAAACCGAGGCGCCCATCGACCAACGCTACGTGGATGCCTTCGCCGCCGGCCTCCACTTCCGCTTCGAAGACCTGATCACCCTCCCCGCGCAGCTCGAACCGATCGGCCCACGCTGCGCCCGCCTGACCCTGCACGAAGGCCGCTATCACCAGGTCAAGCGCATGTTCGGCCACTTCGACAACAAGGTGCTGCGCCTGCACCGCGAGCGCATGGGCGATATTTGTCTCGACCCGCAGTTGCCGCCGGGTGCCTGGCGCCCCCTGAATGCTGAAGAAATCTGTTCGGTGTGAAACCCCGCCGCCCGCCGCCTGTCCACCGAAAGAGGCCGGACCGCAGGGGTTTGGCCGGCCGTCGCGAGCGACGCTAAGCTGAATGGCGTCTGTCGGAGCGACAGCCTTTCCCGCATGGAGCAAGAGAAAGCGCCGATGAAAAGATCCCTTGCCGTACTGCTGCTGGCCTTCGCCGTCGGCAGCCTCCACGCGGCGCCCGCCAGCCCAGCGAACGCGCCTTTGCCGCCGGCCGACATCAAGGCGCGGCTGAAGAGCATGAAGCCCGGCGAGTACCTCTGGTACCCGGAGGTTTCCCCGCAGGGACCGGTGACCATCGTGGTCAGCCTTACCGAACAGAAGGCCTACATCTACCGCAACGGTATCGCCATCGGGGTCAGCACCCTCAGCTCCGGCAAGAAGGGCCGGGAGACCCCGACCGGAGTGTTCTCGATCCTGCAAAAGAGCGTCGACCACAAGTCCGACCTCTACAACAGCGCGCCCATGCCCTACATGCAGCGCCTTACCTGGGACGGCATCGCCCTGCACGCCGGCAACCTGCCCGGCTATCCCGCCTCCCACGGCTGCATCCGCCTGCCCATGGCGTTCGCCAAGAAGCTCTACGGCATCACCGGATTCAGCTCCACCACGGTAATCATTTCCAACGCCAGCAGCGCGCCGAAGGAAGTCGACCACCCCGGCCTGCTGGCGCCGACGGTAGCGGACGGGCGACCGGTGACGCTGCCGGTAGAGCCCGGAGAGATCGCCTGGAACGACCCCGGCGCGGAGCGCGGTCCGTTGTCGGTGCTGATCAGCCGCGCCGACCAGCGCGCCTATGTCTACCGCGGCGGCCTGCGCATAGGCACCGCACCGGTGCAGTTGCCGGCACGCCCGCAAACCGGCATGGCAGTGTTCTCGCTGCTGGAAAAGCCGACCCTGGACGAAATCGGCGAGACCTCGCCGAACCTGCGCTGGTCGGTGGTCCAGGTGAGCAACCCGGGACAGGGCCTGACACCCTCCGAGCAACTGGGCAAGATCCGCATGGACCCGACCTTCGTCCGCGAAATGCTGAGCGCCATGGACGTCGGCAGTACCCTGGTGATCACCGACTGGGCCTCAACCCGGGACACCCACAGCGACTCCGATTTCACGGTGATCGCCACGGAAACACCGAACAATCCGACGAAATCGCTTAAAAAGTAGTCGGCAAGTTGTTCAAAAATCGAGCACAATGCCTCTCATCCGGTAAAAACCACACTGAACCGATGGGAATACTGCTCGTATGCCAACCTTCCTCCGTGCCGCCCTGCGCAGGCTGAGCCTGGCGGGCGCCACCCTTTGCGCACTGGCCAGCGGGCCGGTGTTCGCCATGTCACTTCCCTCCGCCAAGGACCTTCAGAAACTCGCTCCCCAGGCCAGCCTGCCGACCCTCGAACTGGCCCTCACCGCCTATGCCTGCGCGAGTGCGAGCCAGGGTGGCGACAACGGCCTGCTGACGGTGATCGACTACTCGCGGCCGTCGCGCGACAAGCGCCTCTGGGTATTCGACCTGAAGGCCCGCAAGCTGCTCTTCGAAGAGTGGGTGACCCACGGCAAGAACAGCGGCGATGACCTCGCCACCTCCTTCTCCAACCGGCCGAACAGCTACCAGTCGTCGATCGGGCTGTTCCAGACCGGCCAGCTCTATACCGGCAAGCACGGCCAGTCGCTGCGCCTGGTTGGCCTGGAGCCGGGTTTCAACGACAAGAGCGAAGAACGCGCCATCGTCATGCACTCCGCCGCCTACGCCGATCCCAGGGTGGTTCCCGGGCTCGGCCGCCTGGGCCGCAGCCAGGGCTGCCCTGCGGTACGCCCGGCCGTGGCCGCCCGGCTGATCAACACCCTCAAGCGCGGCAGCTACGTGTTCGCCTACTACCCACAGCCGAAGTGGCTGGAAACCTCGCGCTTCCTCGCTCCGCAGAGCTGCGCCGTGGCACGTGCGGCACGCACGCCGGAAGTCATCGCCAGCCTGCTCAAGTGAACCACCGGGGCGGCGGCCGCGCCGCCCCTCTCCTTCCCGGCCCCCCGAAATCGCGGCATCGGCGCTTGCCCGGCGGCATTTCGTCGGATTCCTTCCCTTCTTCCCCCATCCACAAGCGAAACAGGGCTTGCAGCCCGGCACGCCGGCTGCTTAACTGACGCTCACGTTGTGACCGATCGGTCACAAACGACTTCCAAGAAAGCCCGCGTGACTGCCCGCGCTTCGGCGCCGGCCTTTCCTGCCCGGCCAATAGCCGCATCGCCAAGACCCGAAAGGGTTTCGGACGAACTCTATTTGCCTGTAAGTCGTTGAAAATTAAAAGTTTATTAAATCCATCCGAATGACATTCAACTGTCATTGGGAGGCGCTTTCATCTGCCCATGAGCATTTTGTATTCGCCGCGACAAGCAGGTCGCCGCGTTCCCATCGAACGATTCCAGGAGGAAGCGACATGAGGCCGGAAACAGCCATCATCGAGATCCACGGGCAATACAGGATTCACACCGAGTTCTACGGCAACCCCTCGGCGCAGCAGACCATCATCCTGGTCAACGGCTCGCTGTCGACCACAGCGTCCTTCGCCCAGACCGTGAAGTACCTGCAGCCGCATTACAACGTGGTGCTCTACGACCAGCCGTATGCCGGCCAGTCCAAACCCCATAACGAAAACCGCACGCCGATCAGCAAGGAATGCGAGGCCAGGATCCTGCTGGAACTGATCGAACGCTTCCGCGCCGACGTGGTGATGTCGTTCTCGTGGGGCGGCGTCGCCACCCTGCTGGCCCTGGCGCAGCGTCCCGGACGGATCCGCAGGGCGGTGGTCAACTCATTCTCGCCTCAGCTCAACCCGGCCATGCTCGACTACCTGCATCGCGGCCTCGACTACCTCGCCGCCTGCGATCGCACCCAGGTCGGCAACCTGGTCAACGAAACCATCGGCCGCTACCTGCCGCAGTTGTTCAAGCGCTACAACTTCCGCCACGTCAGCAGCCTGGACGAGCACGAATACCACCAGATGCACTTCCATATCCGCGAAGTGCTGCGCCTGAACGCCGATAGCTATACCGAGAGCTTCGCCGGCATCGAGATCCCGGTGCTGTTCATGAACGGCGAGCTGGACATCTACACCACGCCCCACGAAGCCCGCCAGTTCGGCCAACTGATCCGCGGCGCGGAATTTCACACCATCCGCAATGCCGGCCACTTCATCGACGTCGAGCACAAGGCCGCCTGGCAACAGACCCAGGACGCCCTGCTGGCCTTCCTCCGCCCGCAGCGCACGCAGCCGCTCAACCCGATCTACCGCCCCCAGCCCAACGGCGCCAGCGTCCCCCTCGCCGCCCTCGCCAGCTAACCGCCACCGCCACGGGGAGCCCCGCTCCCCTGGCGGAAAAACCCAGCGAAATCAACAAAAACCCCACCCCGGGCTTCACCTGCCGCCGCGCATCTGGTAAAAAGGCGCCCTGGCCGCAAAAGCCATCCGAGCGGGCGTCGTATAATGGCATTACCTGAGCTTCCCAAGCTCATGACGAGGGTTCGATTCCCTTCGCCCGCTCCAAATCACCCTGCCAAGCCCCTGAAATGCCTAGCGTTTCGGGGGCTTTGCTTTTTGGGGGAAGGAAAGGTGTCGAAGAAGTGTCGAGGCGCATTCAGCGCTACATGCTCAGGAGTAGAAAGCCATCACTCGATTGGCCCCACCAAGCAGTAGCGGATCAATTGCTGCTCAACGCTCTGCTTCTGTCGCAAAACCAAGATCACTGCCGCCTCGCCTTGCTCTTCGTGGAATTCGTAAAAAACACGATAGGGGCCGGTATTAAGCTCGCGATAGCTCAGCACCCCCAGAAGACTCGCCTGCTGGCTGACTGGGTAACCTTTAGGTGCAAGTGAAATCTTCTCTTCAATCTCATCCAAAAGGCTCAGTACTGACTGGAATGCAGCCTGTTCACCTTGGAATGGAACCAAGTGGTGGACTTGGTCTTCGATGCTTTGCTCTGCGGTATCAGTAAAACGAATGACGACCGGGGACATTAAACCTCCTTATTCTGGCTGAGCGAACCTCCTGGAAAGGCGAGCTTTCAAATCATCAACAGAGCGATGCTTGCCTTCTGCGTACTGGCGGGAGCCAATCGCAAGCAACTTCACCAGCGCAATTGCTTCATCGCGCTGCTTCCGCTCAGCATATGACTCAACCACATAGGCAGGAACACCGTTCTGCGTGACGACCATTGGCTCGGATAAATCCAGATCAGCCGCATGACGTTTCAAATAACTAATTGTCTCGACTCGCATGAGCCGGTACCTCCATTGCTGTGGGAACACTTAAGGCCTGGAACTCAGGTTCTACGGTGTTCGAACTCCACCACGCTCCATATCCAGGCGACGAGTGGGATTCGCGCGTCGGCAGTCTGTCTACCGTCGGCTCCAACATCATAATCCGAATTCAGACCGAATTTGAACCATCTCAAGTCTATTTTTCTTTCCCTCTGTCGACCCCCGCAGCCTTCAACCTATGAGCGGGTTGAATCGAACAGCCTCAGATAGGTGGTCTTGGGAGAGGTGCGCATATCGCATCGTCATCGACAACGAGGCGTGCCCCAGGATGTGCTGTAGGGTCACGATGTGCCCGCCGTTCATGATGAAGTGACTGGCGAACGTGTGGCGCAGTACGTGGCTGGCCTGCCCCTTCGGCAGCTTGATCGAGGTCGACAGCAGCACTAGGCGGAACACGCCAAGGCAGTTCGTGAAGGGCCCGTGGGTCTGCCAATGCCGGCGAATGTCGGCGGCCAATTCTTCCGAGATCGGCACCGAGCGCACACGCTTGGACTTGGTGTTGGCGAAGATCACCGCATTACCTTTCAGACGTTCCGGCGTCAGCGCCTGAGCCTCACCCCATCGGGCCCCTGTCGCGAGGCAGATACGAGCGACCATCTTCGGATGTGGCGACGTGGTGCGCGCATCCAGGGCCGTAAGCAGTTCGGACACCTGATGCTTGGTCAGGTACGACAGCGGTCTTTCCTGAAGCTTGAGCGGCCGCATGCGCCCTACCGGATTCTCATAGTCAATGACGCCGAGTTGGCGCAATTCGTTGTACATGGACTTGAGGTAGCCAAGACGGTTGTTCGCGGTCTTGCCCGACATGCCATTGGCTATCTGTCGGCTACGCAACCGAGCCACTTTCGCAGACTCCAGGGAGACAGCGACCGGGTCGCCCAGGTCCTTTGCCACCAACCGCAGAATCGCCACGCAACGATGCCCGTTGCTCAGGGTCTGGCCGTGCAGTTCATACCAGAGTTCGACCAACTCCGAGAGACGCCGACGGTCCTTCGGCTTGAGCGTCCAACTGGGGTTTTCCGCACACTTCTGACGCGCGGTGGCCTCGAATTGCTGCGCCTCCATCTTGGTCTTGAACCGCTTGCGAAAGCGCTTGCCCTTGATCGGTTCTACATCGACGAACCAACGGCCATCGGGGAGCTTGGTGATCGACATTAGACGGCATACCCCCGCCGCAGATACCGATCACACATCAGCTTGTGTATGTGCCTTTCCAGATCGCGACGAGTCCAACCCTTGGCGAGATAGTGGTCTTCGATAACGTGCCAGAACTCCAGTTTACGGGCGGACTCAATAGCCTTTTTTGCCGGGACACGCTCCCGCGCGATCAGGCTCACGAACTGGCCGAGGAACATCTCGCAGTTGCGCCCGCTGAAGCCCTTGGCGGTCTTGTAATAGCGTCGATACTCGGTGCGCTCGATTAGCGGATCGCACTCGACCTGTACGCGGGCGTCCTGGCTGATCAGGCTCCAGAACGGATCGTAGACCGCCGTCCGGCTCAGCAGCTTGAAGCTTTCGCAGGCATAGTTCCACAGCCCTTGCAGGTGCGGGCAGAGGCCCTCATAGGTGCGGCAGCCGATGACCTCCCCCGAAGCCATGCGCGAGCCTTCGGAGAACTGCTGGACGATGGAGTGATGGAATCGGAATTCGAGCCGCCACACCGTTTCCAGGGGGTTATAGGCCGGGTCGCCATCGCCGAACGGATCCCCGTTCAGGGTTGCCCACACGCTTTCCCAATAGTCGAGCTTGTCGGTGGCCCGAGCCTGGAGGGTCTTGTTATAGATCGACAGTTGCAGGCCGTTGGCCGAGCCGAACATGTACGTCTCGCCACGCCCGTAGACCGAGGCGTTGCCGTCGAATTCGATCCGCTCGATACCACTGATTTGTCGCACCCGACGCGAGCGGCAATGCATGCGGTCCACCAGATCGCGAGGCGGTTTCCAGCCCTGTACGTCCAGAGCGATGTGCACAGCGGCTTGGTTGGTTTCGCAGTGACTCAGCACGGCAGCGGCCAAATCATCCAGCACGCCCTGGAGGATGCGCGGATCGGCGCCATCGAGGGCGTGAGGCGATACCTCGATCTTGAGGTGCGAGCCGAGGGTATCGACCTTGATGTTGTGGTTCTTGATCAGCAGGATCAGGCCCATTTCAGCGTTCTGCAGGCGGTACTGATAGCCGGAGTCGCGACCGATGCGGCCCTTGGACCATTCGTAGCCGGCGAATTCGACCACATCCACCGAGAGGTCAAACAGCGCCATGACTTCCGGCCGGAGTTTGCCGTTGTACAACTGCCGCACCGTATCCACGCCGCAACGCAGAATGCGCACGCCTGACAGGTCGGTGAATTGAGCCGTGGTGTCGTCGAAGAACAACCGCCCTTTCGGGCTTTCCAAGACCTGACCGTCCGACTCGATACTGACGCGAATTTGATGGCTGATTTTCTTCATCTTTAACGATCCAAATTGGTACGAATTGAAACCGCAATAGGTGGCTTATCCGACGTGTTACAGGGGCGTCAGCCGGCCCCGCCGTGGCGCTTGCTCACTCCGAGACGAGCCGTTCGCGCGCGCCCCGGCCAGGCCGGCTACAGCGGCCATACCGGCCCCGTCGGCGTCACCGCCACCGCGAAGAAAAAGCCCGCCAGATAGGCCAGGAACGCCAGCCCCAGGGCGGCGAAATAGCTTGTCCAGTTCATCGGCTCCCCCTCAGTTGATCGAGCGCGGCAAGCGGCTGGTGTCAGGAACCACCGTCACCCGCACGGCGGCGCCGTTCGCGGCGGCGGGCGGCACGTTCGGCGCGGCGGCCTGAGCCGGCGGCGCATTGCCCAAGGCACTACGCCCGGCGCAGGCGGCATAGCCGGACCAACCGCCCTTGAAGCTCAGTTCCGCGGCGCAGTTGCCCCGCGGCACCACGGCATAGCCGGTGTCGGTCAGGTCGCGATCGGTGAGAGTGAATTCGCTGCCGTCCTGGCCCCGGACGGCGAACAGATAGGTGCGGCGCCCGGAGGCGGACAGCAGGGTTGCCTTGACGATGAAGTCGCGGCCGGCGAAGGGATGACCTACAGGAGCAGCGCCCGGAACGCCTGCGTGCCCAGGTACATCATCAGCAGCATCAGGACCAGCCGCACCAGTAGCACGCGCAGTACCCACAGCAGGACCGGCTTGAGCAGGCGCAGCAGTTCCAGCAGCAGGCGGCGATACAGGGGCGCCCATGAGCAAACGAGGTCCGCCGTCATAAACCACAGACCCAATAGCAAGGGCCGGAATTGCCATGAATAGAAGAATCTTAGGTTGTCTAAAAAGGCTCTTGCCGGCGATGGTGTCGGTGACGGAGCCGGTGGCTGTCGATTCATAGAGGGCGAAGGTCTCCTGGCGGATTTTCTTGATCTCGACGATCACGTCGCGGGCCGGTGGTTTGTTGTCCTGCGCCGAGTGCTGGCTTTCCTTGTAGCGGCCCCGAATGCCGATGACGGCGAGGTTGGAGTGCAGATAGGCCTTTTCCGCCGTCATGCGGATGTCGTCGCGGATATAGGCGATGTTCGGCGTGGTGAGGATGATGTCCCAGTTGAAATGCCGGTGCCGGGTCCAGGCATCCAGCCAGCCCATGGGCCGCCCGGCTGCCTTGGCTGCTTCCGGGCCGTCCGGGAAGTCGAAGCGCTTGAGGTCGGCTTCGCGCCAGGACTTCAGAAAAATCAGTTGGGTTTCGTCGAAAATGATGAACGCGCCACGCGGCGCCCACATGAACCAAGTGCGCATCTTTTCCATGTCATCCAGGTCCTCGAGGTCGAGGTTGATGACGTCGCAGCTGGAGGGCGTCTCCGGCATCACCTGGAAGATCCGTTCGCGGGTCAGGCCGCGCACGTTGGTGATGATGACGCGGCCCTTCTTGATCGCGGGGATCAGGTCATCTTGGATCGCGCCGGAGGTCTTGTAGGAGCCGTTCGGGCCGTGATGAATCTTGATCGCCATGTCACTTACCTATGAAGGGGATGAAGGACATGGAGAAGCGCGTGCCGATGGCGGCGAAGATCATGTTCACCGCGTCCGGCAGGCCGAAGAACGCCAGCAGCGAGCGCAGGTCGCCGTCCAGGGACGAGTAATAGGACGTGATGGTCGAGCCGATACCGATGCCGCCGACGACCTCCTTGAAGGCCTTGTAGCCGATTTCCGCGACGAACAATTGCATCTCGAACCAGCCCTTGATGGCCATCTTGGTCAGCAGGACAAAGGCGTCGGTGACGAAGTCATAGACACCGCTGTAGAGGAAGTCCCAGAGGGATTGCATCCAGGCGAGAATGTCGGAGAGAAAGGGAATATCCATGGCGTTTCCTCAGGTGCGATAGAAAACGATCCATCCGGCCAGCATCGCGGCGATGAACAGCACCACGTAGCGGATGACGGAGAGTTCTTTGGCGTATTCGGTCAGACAGACGTCGAAGCGTTGGCCGAGGGCGGTAAAGTCCCAACACGGCAGGGAGCCGCCGCCAGTGCCCAGGTGAATATCGAACTTGGAAGCGAGGACGCTTTCGAACTTGCCTTGCAGTTCCTGGAAGTCCTTTTGCGCCTTGGCAATGGCGTCGTCGTATTCCTTGATGGTCTTGTCGAAGGAACCTTGCTTCGGCTCTTTCAGGCCGCCCCCGCCGGAGCCGTCGCCGCCATCGCTACCAGCGCCGCCGTCGGAACCAGAACCGTCACCATCGCCGCCGCTATTGCCATCCCCATCGCCATTGC
>NZ_SCND01000228.1:0-9973 GCF_005503585.1 Pseudomonas sp. 2VD | reverse complement strand
GCTGGCACTCGTCGGTGCAGGCCTCCAGGCGGCCGACACCTTCGTGAACGCGGAGACGCGAGACGAAAAGGCCGCCGGCTACGGCGCTGCCCTGGGCGGCCTCGGTGGCACGCTCGCCGGCGCTGCTGCGGGAGCTGCGATTGGTTCTGTCGTTCCGATCATTGGCACGGCGATTGGTGGCCTGATCGGCGGGATGATCGGTGCCTGGGGTGGTTCCGAGCTGGGGGCCGCCGGCGGCAAAGCGCTGTTCGGCAGCGGCGGCCTGTTCGGCGGATCTGCTCCGGCGGAGCCCGCGAAGCCCGCTGTTCCGCCTGTCGCTGCGGTAGTGGCGGAGCCGCCGAAACCGGCGCCGGTGCCGGTGAAACAAGAGTTCAGTTTCTCGCCGAACATCAGTCTCACCGTTCAGGGGGATGCGAAAGATCCCGAGGCGTTGCTCCAGGCGATCATGCCAGAGCTTCGCCGGCAGCTCGCTGACTTTGCCGGGCAGATGCAGCGGGTGTCCTTGTTCGATGAGCCCAATGTGTAGGAGGGTGAATGCCGTACATCGAAATGATGGAATCCGGCCTGCGCCAAGTGGTGCGGGCCGGGGAGGAGGGGCGTAGGAGTGTCGACGGCATGTTGGCGCCCATCACGGGTGCGGTTTCCGATCTCACGGGCGCTGCCGATGAGCTGTCCACGCTGCCCGGCTTCCCGGTCGGTTTGGGCGACCGGGCGCTGCGACTGACTCGCAGCCTGGGCGTAGCACAGGCAAAGGTGGGTGGCGTCATGAATACCTACAGCAGTGCTGCCCGTGCGCTATCTGGGCTCGATCAGCGGTATGGAGCGTTGTCCGACGCCGTGTCGAAGGTTACCGGGCAGGTCGGGCGGCTCGCCGGCGTTGCCAGTCCCAAGCTGGCCAACATCATCCCGACCGGCTTGCGTTCGAGCATGACGCCGAGCGCGGCCGCCTCCAAGCCGTTTGCGCATCTGCTGGTCATGCAGCCGCGGGATGTGAACAGTAGCCCGTTCTACTTCAATCTCGACACGGCCGCGTTCGATGAACTGCGGAGGCAGACGGCGTTTCGTTGGGCTGCTCAGGAACGACTCACCCGGCGGCCGGCGCAACAGGCGGTCGGGGAGGGGGAGGACAAGCTGACGTTGAAGGGGGCTGTCTTCGGTATTCGGGTCGGCCTGGGGCAAATCGAGCAGCTACGTGAAATCGGGCGGCGCCAGGTGCCGCTCAGCCTGACCACGGGTTACGGCCAGGTGCTCGGCCTGTGGTGTCTGGCGAGTATCGAGGAGGAGCAGTCGGCCCTTGTCCAGGGCGGCGCCCCTCGCAAACAAGCATTCAGCCTGGAGTTTGTCCGCTATGGAGACGATCTGCAGAACGTCTGACGGGGATCTGCTGGACACGCTCTGCGTCCAGTATTACGGGCATCTGGTGGGGACAGTGGAGGCGGTCTACGACGCGAACCAGTGGCTTGCCGATGAGCCGCAGCCCTTCCGGGCCGGCCTGCTGATTGTCATGCCCGAGGTCGAGGTACCGGTGACCGGCGAGGTGCAGTTGTGGGGCTGATCCCTGGAGGATGAATGAAGCCGATATTTAGGGTGATCGCGGACAAGGCCGATATCACTGCGCGTATCAACGACCGGCTGTTGCTGCTGCGCACGCTCGACAAGCCGGGAATGGAGTCCGACGAGTTCGAGTTGCGCATTGACGACCGCGACGGTGCCGTGGTGCTGCCGGAGCGGGGTGCATCGGTCGAGATCCAGATAGGCTATGACGGGCGCGGGCTGACCCGGATTGGCATCTACACCGTGGACGAGGTGGAGTTATCCGGCCCGCCGGATACCATCGTCATCCGCGGCAAGGCCAGCAGCATGCGCGGCAGCGGCAAGACGATCCGCGACGGAGGCTGGGAGGGGGTGACGCTCGCGCGGATAGTGGCGGACATTGCCGCACGCAACGGCTGGCAGAGCGAGTGCCCGGTGCAGACGGTGGTTCCGCGTGTCGACCAGATTGGCGAATCGGATTTTAACCTGATCACGCGGCTGGCCAGACAGTACGGCTGCACGGCCAAGGTGGCGGCGGACAAGTTGCTTGTACTGCCTCGCGAAGGCGGGGAGCGCGCATCCGGCGCGCCACTGACGACCGTCACGCTGACCCGGCCGGAGATTACCCGGTTTCAGTTTCGGTTCAGTGACCGGGCCACGCAGAAGGCGGTCAAGGCGGCGTATCAGGACAAGAAGACGGGCAAGTTGGAGGTGGTCGAGCTGGCGAATGCAGAGGCTCCGGCCGGGCTTCCGCCCGTGCATACCGACCGCCATATCCATCCGAACAAGAGCGCCGCTGAGCAGGCCGCCAAGGCGCGGTTGGCTGCGTTCAACCGCTCCACGGCTGGGGTGCGCCTGGAAATGCCAGGGCGAACGGATCTCTTCGCGGAACGAACAATAGTCGTCGCCGGCATTAAGTCGGGAATCGATGGTTCCTACCTAGTGGAGTCGGTGGAACAGGTATTTACCCAGGCTGGCTGGAGCACGACGGTTGAGTGCAACGCCGGCAAGAAGGGCAAGGCCAAGGCCGCTGGCAAGAAGAAACAGAAAAAGCCACTTCAGGTAGTGGCCATCGGGAAAGCATCGTGAAGGGCCCGCCGCCTGTATGAGCAGGCGGGCGGTTGGGTCACCAGTCCTCTGTCCTGTACTCGTCTGGCAGGGACTGTTCCCGTTCCCAGCGTTGTTCGAAGTGGTCGACCAGCAGGGTCATAAGGGCGTCACCGAGGAGGTCTTTTTCCTTCAGTTCGGCCAGCGCTTCAGTGCCGGTTAGTTGTTTCTCGGCGTACCGTTTAGCGATGTTCCTTACGCTCACTGTTCTCCTTCCTCTCTAGCTCGCGGTTCCTGGCGGGCTGCATTGTGCCATCAGAATCTATCCATTAGTACCCAAAGCCCGCGCATGCGGGCTTTTTCATTGGAGTTCGACATGCCTATCACTGAAAGCCAACTGCTGTACGTCCTCCCGAGGTGCCGGCCGGCCGTTGGGATTTTCCTGCCCGCGCTGAATCGGGCCATGTTGCAGTTCGATATCCTGGGCGCAGCCAGGCAATCGGCGTTTCTTGCCCAGGTCGGACATGAAAGCGCCCAGCTCACGCGCCTGGTAGAGAACCTGAATTACTCGGCGCAGGGGTTGGCGAATACCTGGCCGAGTCGATATCGCGGCGCTGACGGACGCCCAAACGCCCTTGCGTTGAACCTCGCTCGGCACCCCGAGGCCGTTGCCAATAACACTTACGCCAACCGCAACGGCAACGGCGACGAGTCCAGCGGAGACGGCTGGCGGTTCCGCGGTCGAGGGTTGCTGCAAATCACCGGCCGTAAGAACTACCGAGCTGCCGGCGCCGGCCTCAGCCTGCCGCTGGAGGCTGAGCCTGAGTTGCTGGAGCAGCCCGAGCACGCGGCCAGATCGGGCGCCTGGTGGTGGGCGGCGCATGGGCTCAACGGCCTGGCCGACTCGGGCCGTTTTTCGCTTATCACATGTACGATAAATGGCGGCATGAACGGCCAGGATGAGCGGGTAGAACTGTGGGAGCGTGCCAAGGCGGTGCTGTCGTGATCTCCGCCCGTGATTTCTCGGTCGCGCTGGCCTGCCTGCTGCTGGTCGGCCTCGGCGCCGCCGGCGGTGTGTGGCTCGGCGCGCGACACTACTGGCCGCAGCTCGATGCCGCGCGGTCGGATTTGGTCGCCTGCCGTGCCGCTCGGGACAGTCTGGATGCCGCAGTAGCGGAGCAGGACCGGCAAGTTACCGCGCTGCGCCAGGCCGGCGAACAGCGCGCCAGGGAGGCAGCCCTGGCGGTGGAGCAAGCGCGTCAGCGCGCCGACGGCGAGTATGCCGCGGCACAGCGCCTACTGCTGGAGCGCTCCGTCGGCGAGCAGTGCGCGGCCGCCGAGGCGATTATCGATCAGGAGATGGGGCTATGAGGGTGGTGCTGATGTTGATGGCGATCGCGCTGGCGGGATGCGCCGGCAAGGTCGAGCCTGAGCCGCGCATGGTGCGCGTGGAGGTTCCGGTGGCTGTGCCCTGCCGGGTACCTACAGTAGAAATACCGTCTTGGGCAACCGCTGGACTGAAGAAGAGCGACGACCTACAGACTAAGGTCCGCGCATTACTTGCAGAGGTCCACCAGCGTCGAGGGTATGAGGCTAAACTACTAGCTGCATACGCGGCATGTCGAGGAAACAGCATAAGCTAGATGCGGGTTTATCTGAAAGTAAAATAAGTATAACCTTACAGCTATCAGTCCTCTGATGGTAAATTGGGTATATTCTCTCCTGTTGAGCTATCTGTTTCGCTAAGATAAAAAATCTTCAAGGAGAAGTTTTCCATTGGTATTATTTCGCACGCAATGTCGTTGTCTGTGGATATTGTTTCTCTATTGAGAACTTTAATTCGTACCCTTGTGAGTTCGAGGACCTTTTGTGGCATTTTTATAGATTTTCCAAATATTGAAACTGTTTCCTTCTCTGTTTGGGTGTTTCTCAATTGTAGGTCTACATCTTTTTCTATAATCTTAAGCTGATCACTTATGTTGTCTTCTTTGGTGAGCTTGAATTGGATAGGTTTTGATAAGTCTTTTTCTAGTCTTATGTAGGTTCCTTCTATCATGGATGATATGGCTATTAGTCTATCGATATCCTCTATGGGTATGGTTTGAGTGTCATCAAAAAGTATCGTTGTGTTGGTGAATTTTGATATAACCCTCGCGGCATCCAGGTAGAGGAATAGCATCTCTATGTTCTTGAATTGGTCTTCAAATGATGAGGCCTCGCTTGAGACGGATAGTATTTTTTCACCTTTGTGTTCTAGGGTTAAGTTGATAATGTGACCGTTGTTTATGTTTAATAGGAGGCTTTTTATTTTTGAGAAATAAGGTAGGTCGGTGATGGAGAGTCCATTCCAGTATTCCGTATAAGGTGTGATTGTAATTTTAGACTTGTTGTGGGGCTGTAAGCTTATATGCATTTCAATTTTTAACATTCTCTCCATCGTGAAGCCAGTAAAAGTGCCACTCACTGTGCCGTAAGAGAGGTCTCCTGATATGTCATTAAAAATCTCAATATTTTGAGTGGATTTATTTATTGTGGAGACTCTTAAGGTGCATGCTTGGGATAGGCTGCCAATTTCTAACTTGCTTGACTCGGTAGCTATTTTTTCTAATAGTGGAGAACCTGTTAGATTTACATCATAGGTGTCGATTATCAAACTTTTTCCTTCTTCGATGAGTTGACGGTATCCCTGTACATATCTCTTTGGGTTTTTGAGTTCTAAGGTTAGTGGTACTTTCAGGTTTTCTCGGGGGGTTATATGGAATATGGTTTGTCCAGACTTGTGTACGGTTTTGACTTGGAAGCGATCATCAAGGGCGCTAAATGCCCTCTCTACAGCTCCGTGAACATTGTTAATTGCTTGGGCAATACCAGACTTGATTGGCATGCCGGAAAGTGCCGTTAACAGTAGGTCTTGTGGGGCGGAGTCAGATTGGGCAGGTATACCAATTTTGGCTTGGCTACGTTGTTCGGCTGTTTTTTTCCACTCATGTAGAAGCTCAGCTGGGTATGCAGTCGGGTCTTTGTCGATTTTATATGAGCAGGGTATACAGAGCCAGATTCCATTCTTGTAAGCTGAACGTTGAGCTGGAGTCATGTGTGGGACATAGCGGGGCCCGCCAGGTGACGCTGCACAAATATGCGCTCCAATGCCCATATTAAGCTCACCTTCCTCCTCGCCAGTTTTTGCCCCGCTAGTAGGTGCATAGCAGGAAGGGTTTGAGCATACATTTCCAACTCTGTTTTTCAGTTTTCGAAGAGTGGATGATTTAAAGTTGTTCTTTTTGTCTCTCATGTTTTGCTTGGCTCCATGGCTGCTTGTGTAGCATCACATAGTACCAGAAGGAGGAAAGTGAAATGTAGTGGCTATGTACCTTAGGACGCGCATGGATGCTGGGCTATTGTCAGTTTGTTAAGAGTGATCCACTATTACGCAGTGAGCGTGGAGCTACCTGCGGTGGAGCAGGCTCGCCGTAGAATCAAGAGCTGCTGAGGGGCGCACTTATAGATTGAGGGTAGATGTCTTTTCTAGTTTAGTGTCAGGGCATTTAGAGAATTTGATGCAGCTGAATGGGGCTCTATGCTAATTAAGGTTCTTCAAGGGATTTAATCATTTCAGTGCCAATGCTGCCGTGCGATAGTTCACCTTGGCCACGATCAGATCAAGACCCCGTCAAAACTGGGCGAAAGTGCAGTACCTAGAAGCTACTGGTCGCCGTGGCCGTCGAACTGCTGGAGCCAAGTGATTCGCCCGCATCCGGCTGCGTCGCATCCCGAATCGACGAGTTCGTCTTTCGCTTCAACCGCCGAACCTCAGGCTCGCGCGGCCAGCGGTTTTTTATCGGCTGCTCCAGCAGATCGTAGTCACCGCTCCTGTGACCTATTCTGCTTCGATCCGCTCCCACTCTCGGCGGTACTGTTCGGTTTCGTTGATGCAATCTTCGCAAAGAGCGTCGCCGTAATAACGTTCTTGCTCTAGCGCAGCCGCCAGCTTCTTGCCCTTAAGAAGCACATTACAGTCGTTGTGGTGGCCGCCTGGATTTGTAACCCCTGCACACTCTTGGGTCAGGTGTGGTCGAAGCACGGCCTGTTGACGTGCGGTGAGGTTATTGAATCCTTGGTCCATGGCTAACTGGGCAATCCCTCTTACCATGGCATCGCATTCGTCAAGGCTGCCGTTGCTGAGGCGTTGCCGCAGAACGTCTACTTCGTCACTCATTGTTACCTCCTAGGGTCAAGGTCCATATGAGGCATTACGATATCATTCGCTAGCTGGTATAGGGGGAGAATTAGAGCGATAGTCGCTACTGAATGGCACAAAAATCGTAAAGCGTGCAAAGCTAGTCTTGGGAGATCGCGTAGAGCGTGGCGTTCAGGAAGCGTCAGCCCAATTCATCATCGGTGTAACGGAGAAGCCGCGAACGGGTGGCGATGAGCTGTGCGCCTCAGCAGGTCGCTGGGGCAGAAATGGGGCAATTTGTCCACCAACCTATGCCATTCAATGCCATTTGAGGCTTGGCGCCGTAGGGTAAGGAAAGAAGCCAGGCCCTTATCTGGTCTGGCTTTCGGGCATTTCCTGACTAGTAATGCAGCATAATTGGCGTGTGATGGTTGATGTGTCTATATTAGCTAGGACGTATTAGGTAGTCGGCGGTTCTCACATCGTGCGTTTTATAGCGCGTTTTGCCTGCCGCAGTTGCTGGATCATTCTCGTCATCGTCCTATCTCCAATTCTCGACGCTAATTCAGCCTCAAGCCAATCTCGAGCTTGATCTAAATATTGAATGCTCTCGGGTTGATTAGGTAGACGATTTGCAAATTTTATTGCTTGGTCGGCGAATACTTTTGCGTGATATGCTTTTCGTATATCGCTGTTGTAGCATGATGCTAAGATCTCCATACTTTCGATAAGTGTAGAGATTACGTCGCTGTCGAGGGGTTTGTCGCTGTTTGCAGAGAAGAGGATTACTGCATAAGTATTTCGGACAGGTGCATTCCGTCTACCGACCATAGTCAACGCTTCATCGATCCAGCTAAAAGCCAAATGATATTGCTTTTTATGTGCTAAATAGATTGCGCCTTGTTGCTTGAGCGAGTGGGAGTTGTCTCGTGTTGAAGAAAGCTCGTAGAATGCTAAACCTTCTTCCCAGTTGGAGAAAGCTTTTCCAACTAGTCCGGCCTCATAGGCACCCCTTCGAAAAATATCATATCTGCTTATTTTGGTTGGTGAAACTTCGCTATGGAACGTGAGGAGTAACTGTTTAAGATCTTCCGACGGAATTTTGCGCATCACGGCGTCAGCCACTGAGCGAGAGCGTGGGACGAAATAAGCCTGTGTTGCGTCTGATAGTGAACCTTCATACGCGGAAAGGAAGCTTCCCATTGATCTGAGAGTTTCAAGTACCTCTTGAGGATCAGTAGTATGGTTTCGAGAGTAAGCGATTGCCACGTCTAAAGATGTCGGTACGCGACAAGAGTACAAGTAGCAGCACATTACGAGTAGGTCATGCTTAAAGGGTGACTCAATTTTAAGGCTTTTGAGCGCGTCAATAAACCTGTCTGTCAGAGAGTGGTCCGCAATAGCACTGTCGATAACCTCAAAAAAGGTTGGGGGGGTTTCAACATCTAACTCTCTGGGAAGAGGCTTGAAAACTTCTCGTCGTTTTAGCCCTGCCGGTATTTTGTCCCGGACTGCCTGCACGTCTAGTGGAGTTAAACCTGTAACATCTATGTGCTCAAATTTTCGACGCGGAAATCTATGGGCGACGCTGTCGTATATGTAGTCGCGTTCAGCTGCAATTACCGTGATATTCGGGCTGTCTGAGAGGAGGTTTATCGCCTCCCACGCATCGGCAGCATTATCTATGAAGAGCAGAACGCGTCTACCTTCAGAATCAATCTCGCGCTTTAGAAGATTTGCTTTTTCAGGTGTGATTTCCTCAATGAAGAACGGCCACCCGAAGTCGGCGGAAGTTATTGTTAGTAGCTTTAAGAGAGTTGTTTTTCCTGTGAGGGCACCGCCGGTAAGTATGACGTTTTTTTCAGCTGCTATGTTGTTGCTGATTCGTTGAAAATGCTCATTTTTGTGAAGGTTTCCATAGAATACATCGTACCAGATTGGCTCGGCACCTAGGTAAAACTCTCCTAGGGTTCTAACTGGCATTTGGGCTTTTTCTGGGACGGTGTACTCTTTGAATGAGGAGGCGGCACGTATCCTTTTTTTGTCTGGCTTGTTTGTTGCCTTAAGTTGCTTGAAGTAGTTGAGTAGCTGCTGGGTTTCGCCAACTATTATTTGGAAGCCCAAGGAGCTATAGTATTCCTTCGCTTCTTTATCGTCTGTTCGCAAGACAATCCAAGACGGAGCTCTATCCTTTCCGCTTGTTGTTTCTTTCGCGAGGGACTGTAGAACTCCCGCATCTGATACGCTGTAACCCCAATATAAAGTTGGTGTGTTTTTGATTCTGTTGATGTAGCCGTACCATTTATCCTTGTCGCGTTCGAAGCTAGACGAAAGTTCTACTGGAGAAAAATCAAAATTGCCGTCCTCGTAACGTACGCAGCCATGAAGCGCTATGTAGTCAATTGCGTTGCGGTCATTAATTGAAGGGCCGCGAATGGCAATGTCGTTCAGGTAGTAGTTGTTGCTGTTTTCGTAAATTCGATACGTTAAGTCGTCGATATTTGTTGTAAAGATTGATTTGATGTTTACCCGTTCAAGGGCGTCGTATTCGTTGTTATAATTTATGGTGGTAAATCTGGTTTTTAAAAACTCTATTAATTCATCTTTTTTTGTTGCGCTTAGGATTAGACAAAGCTGAGATAATGAAAGGTTGGAGTTAGAGTCTCTGTCGAAGTAATCTAAAAGCTCTTTTCGCAAACCATCGCCAACGGGCATGGTTTTAGGGATGTCTCTCAGCATCCCATGGGCTAGTACCGAGAAGCCTGAGCCGGTAAAAAGATTGATTCCGTTCAGTAAGTGGTGCTTGAATAATGCTTCGTTCTGAATTTGCATTTGCACGTCCTTAAATTAATGCATGAAGTCAGGCTGGAATTTTAAGTTTGAAGTGCCTATGGCTGGTGTAGATTATGCAACATTCATTTGTGTAGCTTGCTTATGATGCAAGAAGCTAAGCGATCTTGATAACACAGCTGATCATGCTGTCAGCCCTCATGATGATCCATTGCATCAAATCATGAACGTGTTGTGCGTGATTTTGAAGTGCTAGTAGGGGTGTGGAGATCCATTAGCCATTCTGGGTGGTACAAAAATGGTACAAAGGCGTGACTATGGGGCTGTACAGCGCGCGAAATAAGACCTTCAGGGAAAGTAGGTCCAATCCATCATCGGCGCAACGGAGAAGCGGCGGGAGAGGGCGGCGGGGGCGTTGGTCGGTTC
>NZ_SCND01000227.1:0-9976 GCF_005503585.1 Pseudomonas sp. 2VD | reverse complement strand
GCCGGAGCGGGCCTGCCCCTGGCTGCCAGGCCTGTACCTGAACAGCGGCCACGGCTCGCGCGGGCTGATCAGCGCGCCGCTGTCCGGCGAACTGCTGGCGGCGTGGATCTGCGGCGAGCCGCTGCCGCTGCCGCGCGCGGTGGCCGAGGCCTGCCACCCGAACCGCTTCCTGCTGCGCGACCTGGTGCGTGGGCAGCGCGGCTGAAGCCCCGGGCGCACCGATTTGCGCTACCCTTCGAGCCTGCCGCACGCGCAGGCCATACCGGACCACCGGCTGGCTCACCCGCGGAAACAGTTGATCGACGATGGATGTACTGCTCTTCGAATCCCTGGGCATCGGCGCCGTTCTCGGCCTGCTGCTCGGCCTCACCGGCGCCGGCGGCTCGCTGGTCGCCCTGCCCCTGCTGCTCAGCCTGCACCTGCCGCTGCGCGACGCCATCGGCGTGAGCCTCGGCGCGGTCGCCCTGTCGGCGCTGATCGGCGCCATCCCGCGCGCGCGCCAGGGCCAGGTGGCCTGGCGGCCGGTGCTGGTCCTGGCGCTGGCCGGCCTGCCGAGCAACGCCGTCGGCCAATGGCTCGGCCGCTTCGTCCCGGAAGGCGTGCTGATCGTCGCCTTCTGCCTGCTGGTGCTCTGGTCGGCCTGGCGCATGTGGCGCGGCGCCGGGATGAAACGCGAGGCCAGCGACCAGGCACGGAGCCTGCCGCTGCTCGGCATCGGCCTGGCGGTCGGCTTGCTGTCGGGATTGATGGGCGTGGGCGGCGGTTTCCTGGTGGTGCCGGGGCTGCTCTGGTTCACCCCGCTGTCGATGATGGCCGCCACCGCCACCTCGATGGCGGTGATCGCGCTGGTCTCCGGCGGCGGCTTCCTGATCTACCTGACCGGCGCCCACCCGCCGCTGCCGCTGCTCGGCGGCCTCGCCGCCGGCGGCGCGGTCGGCGTGCTCGGCGGCAACCTGCTGGCGCAGCGCCTCGGCGGCCCGACCCTGCAACGCCTGTTCGCGCTGATGCTGGTGGCGGTGAGCTTCTCCCTGGCGGCGCAGAAGCTCTACGGCGGGTAGCTTTCCTCGGCGGCCGGGGCACCGGGGAAGCGGCGTCATGCGCCCTGCTCGACGGTCATGCCATGTCGTCGGGCGGATATCGCTGGGTCGGCGGATAACGCCGACGGCGTTATCCGCCCTACGCGGAGGTCACGCCATGGCGTACAACGCGCTTGTCCACCAGCCTGCACCGGCAAGGCATCGGCAGGTTCGCCAGGTAAAGACCGCCGACGCGACTGTCTTTCGTAGCGAACCTGACGCCCTCACTCTTCTTCGACGTCCTCTTCCGGCAGGCCGAACAGGTCGGCCGCGCGCAGCAGCGCGGCCAGCAGGCCGTGGCGCTCCCACTCGGGCAACGCGGCGAAGCGCTCGATCACGTACTCCGGCAATAGCGGCGGCGCCTCCGCCAGGGCTTCGTGGCCGGCCGGGTCGAGGTGCAGCCAGGACTTGCGCCGGTCCTGTTCGTCGCGCCGACGATAGAGCAGGCCGCGTCCTTCGAGGCGGTCGAGCACGCCGGAGAGCGATGCCTGGGACAGGCTGACCAGCTTGGCCAGTTGCGTCGCGGTCAGTTCTCCCTCCACCGCCAGGACATGCAGGATCAGCAATTGCAGCGGGGTCAGGCCACCGTATCGGCTGAGACGCTTGGAGTGGATTTCGGCGGCCTGCTGGAGACGGCGGATGGCGCGGAAAATAGCGAGCGAATAGGTATCGGCAGCGGTCTTATTACTTTCAACCATAATAAATTCTTCGTTAAGGGTCCTGATAGGCCCGGAAAAATCGTATAGAACTCCTTCCAACTGTAACGGTCCTCTGTTAGGTAAGTCATGTACCCGGAAGGAGTACGTAACCCACTTCCCCAACGGAGAACCGGTAAGGAATATGTGCGGCATATCAGGAGAGTTTCGTTTCGACAACCAGGCAGCCGACCTCGCAGCGGTCGAACGCATCACCCACCACCTGGCCCCTCGCGGCCCCGACGCCTGGGGCTTCCACGCCCAGGGCCCGATCGCCCTCGGACATCGACGGCTGAAGATCATGGACCTGGCGGAAGCTTCCGGCCAACCGATGATCGATCCCGATCTCGGCCTGGCCATGGTGTTCAATGGCGCCATCTACAACTACCCCGAACTGCGTGGCGAACTGGAAAGCCTTGGCTATCGGTTCTTCTCCGGCGGCGACACCGAAGTTCTCTTGAAGGGGTACCATGCCTGGGGCGCCGATTTATTGCCCCGGCTCAATGGGATGTTCGCCTTCGCCGTCTGGGAGCGCGATCGCCAGCGGCTGTTCCTGGCCCGTGACCGCCTCGGCATCAAGCCGCTCTACTACAGCCTCGACCGCTCGCGCCTGCGCTTCGCCTCGAGCCTGCCGGCCCTGCTCAAGGGCGGCGACATCGCCAGCGACCTCGATCCGCAGGCGCTGAATTTCTACCTCAACTTCCACGCCGTGGTTCCCGCCCCGCACACCTTGCTGGAGGGCGTGAAGAAGCTGCCGCCGGCGACCTGGATGAGCGTCGACCTCGACGGAAGCTGCGAGCAGCGCACCTGGTGGACGCTGGACTACGGCCCGCGCCCGGACGAGCGCGAGCTGACGCTCGACGACTGGCAGGAGCGCGTCCTCGACGGCCTCCGCGAAGCGGTGGCGATCCGCCAGCGCGCCGCCCGCGAGGTCGGCGTGCTGCTCTCCGGCGGGGTCGATTCGAGCCTGCTGGTGGGCCTGCTGCACGAAGCCGGGGTGGACAACCTGCTGACCTTCTCCATCGGCTTCGAGGATGCCGGCGGCGAGCGCGGCGACGAGTTCCAGTATTCCGACCTGATCGCCGAGCGCTATCACACCCGCCACCATCGCCTGCGCATCGGCGAGCACGAAGTGATCGAGCAGTTGCCGGCGGCCTTCCGCGCCATGAGCGAGCCGATGGTCAGCCACGACTGCATCGCCTTCTACCTGCTCGCGCGGGAAGTCTCGAAGCACTGCAAGGTGGTGCAGAGCGGCCAGGGCGCCGACGAGCTGTTCGCCGGCTACCACTGGTATCCGAAGGTGGATGGCGCCGACGACGCCTTCGCCGCGTACCGCGCGGCGTTCTTCGACCGCGACCACGAGGAATACCTGGCCACCGTCGGCGAGCGCTTCCGCGTCGAGGACGTCGCCGGGCGCTTCGTCCGCGACCACTTCGCCAGCCCCGGCGCCGAGGCCGCGGTGGACAAGGCGCTGCGCCTGGACAGCACGATCATGCTGGTCGACGACCCGGTCAAGCGGGTCGACAACATGACCATGGCCTGGGGCCTGGAAGCCCGCGTGCCGTTCCTCGACTACCGCCTGGCCGAGCTGTCGGCGCGCATTCCCGCCCGCTTCAAGCTCGGCGACGGCGGCAAGCAGGTGCTCAAGGGCGCCGCGCGCAAGGTGATTCCCAGCGAAGTCATCGACCGGCCCAAGGGCTACTTCCCGGTGCCCGGCCTCAAGCACCTGCAGGGCCGCACCCGCGAATGGGTACGCGAGCTGCTGCTCGACCCGAGCCAGGACCGCGGCCTGTTCCAGCCGGCGATATTCGATCGCCTGCTGAGCGATCCGGACGGCGACCTCACACCGCTGCGCGGCTCCAAGCTGTGGCAGTTGGCCGCCCTCAACCTCTGGCTCAGCGAACAGGGACTTTGAAAATGGGCCCCCAACGCAGGGGCCCGAACCAGGAGCGATCATGAAAGGCCACTTGCATCTGCCTCACCCGCACAACCAGCGCCTGCAACGTATCCAGGCGCCCACCTACGAACGCCTGCAGGCGCGTCTCGCCGAAGATCACAGCGAGCCCACCGAGAAACCGCTGAGCATCCACTGCGGCTGGGGCCGCCTGCTGATCGGGCAGACCTACCCGGACGCCGAGGAACTGGCCCGCGACCTGTTGCAGGAAGCCCCTGGCGAACGCGACATCGCGCTCTACGTGGCGGCGCCGCAGCAGGTCCTGGCCCACGCCCCGCAGCAGCTCTTCCTCGATCCCTCGGATACCCTGCGCCTGTGGTTCACCGACTACCGCCCGGCGCGTCGTCCGCCACGCGGTTTCCGCATCCGCCGGGTGCATACCGAGGAGGACTGGGCGGCGATCAACCGCCTGTACCTGGCGCGCGGCATGCTTCCGGTGCAGACCGAGCGCCTCAGCCCGCGCCACCAGGGCGGGCCGATCTACTGGCTGGCCGAGGACGCCGACACTGGCGTCGCGGTAGGCACGGTGATGGGCCTCAACCACGCCAAGGCGTTCCAGGACCCGGAGGGCGGCTCCAGCCTCTGGTGCCTGGCGGTGGACCCGCAATGCAGCCGGCCGGGCGTCGGCGAGGCGTTGGTGCGGCACCTGGTCGAGCACTTCATGAGCCGCGAACTGGCCTACCTCGACCTCTCGGTGCTGCACAACAACCAGCAGGCCAAGGCGCTCTACCGCAAGCTCGGCTTCCGCGAACTGGCGACCTTCACCATCAAGCGCAAGAACGGCATCAACCAGTCGCTGTTCCTCGGCCCCGGCCCGGAGGAAGACCTCAACCCCTACGCCCGGATCATCGTCGACGAGGCCCACCGGCGCGGCATCGAGGTGCGCGTCGACGACGCCGAGGGCGGCCTGTTCACCCTGACCCAGGGCGGCCGGCAGATCCGCTGCCGTGAATCGCTCTCCGACCTGACCACGGCGGTAAGCATGACCCTCTGCCAGGACAAGGTCCTCACCCACCGCGCCCTGCAGCACGCCGGCCTGCGCCAGCCGCAGCAGCGCCTGGCCGGCAGCGCGGAGGAAAACGCCGCGTTCCTCGCCGAGCACGGTTCGCTGGTGGTCAAGCCGGTGGACGGCGAGCAGGGCCAGGGCGTGGCGGTGGACCTGCGCACCGCGGAAGAGGTCGAGGAGGCCATCGAGGCCGCCCGCCATTTCGATTCGCGCGTGCTGCTGGAGAGCTACCACGCCGGCCACGACCTGCGCGTGCTGGTGATCGGCTACGAGGTGGTGGCCGCCGCCATCCGTCGTCCCGCCGCGGTGATCGGTGACGGCCGGCACAGCATCCGCGAGCTGATCGAGGCGCAGAGCCGCCGGCGCCAGGCCGCCACCGGCGGGGAAAGCCGCATCCCGCTCGACCACGAGACCGAGCGCACCCTGCGGGCCGCCGGCTATGGCTACGACGACGTGCTGCCCAGCGGCGAACACCTGGCCGTGCGGCGCACCGCCAACCTGCACACCGGCGGCATCCTCGAGGACGTCACCGACGCCCTCCATCCGGCCCTCCGCGAGGCCGCGATCCAGGCCGCGCGGGCCCTGGAAATACCGGTGGTGGGCCTGGACTTCCTGGTCGAGGCCGCCGACCAGCCCGACTACGTGATCATCGAAGCCAACGAGCGCGCCGGCCTGGCCAACCACGAGCCGCAGCCGACCGCCGAACGCTTCGTCGATCTTCTCTTCCCCCTCAGCCGCGAGGTGCCTTCATGACCCCTCTGCCACAACCGGACCTCAACTACCTGCAACGGGTGCTGCTGGAGATGCTCGCCATCCCCAGCCCCACCGGCTTCACCGATACCATCGTGCGCTATGTCGCCGAGCAGCTCGACGAACTTGGCGTGCCCTTCGAGATGACTCGCCGGGGAACCATCCGGGCGACCCTCCAGGGCCGCCTGAATACCCCGGACCGGGCGGTTTCCGCGCACCTCGACACGATCGGCGCGCTGGTCCGCGAGATCAAGCCCAACGGCCGCCTCGGCCTGGCCCCGGTAGGCTGCTGGTCGAGCCGTTTCGCCGAGGGTAGCCGGGTCACGGTGTTCACCGAACAGGGCGTGTTCCGTGGCAGCGTGCTGCCGCTGCTGGCTTCGGGCCACGCCTTCAATACCGAGGTGGACAACCTGAAGATCAGCTGGGACAACATCGAGCTGCGTCTCGACGCCTATACCGCCAGCCGCGCCGACAGCGAGAGCCTGGGCATCTCGGTGGGTGACTACGTAGCCTTCGATCCGCTGCCGGAGTTCACCGAGAGCGGCCATATCAGCGCCCGCCACCTGGACGACAAGGCCGGGGTCGCGGCGCTGCTGGCGGCGCTGAAGGCGGTCAAGGAAAGCGGGCAGGAGCCGCCGATCGACTGCCACCCGCTGTTCACCATCACCGAGGAAGTCGGCTCCGGCGCCGCCGGCGCCCTGCCCTGGGACGTCAGCGAGTTCGTCGGCATCGACATCGCCCCGGTGGCCGAAGGCCAGAATTCCAACGAGCACAGCGTCAGCGTGGCCATGCAGGACTCCGGCGGGCCCTACGACTTCCATCTGTCGCGGCACCTGCTGCGGCTCGGCGAGCGCCACGACATCGCCCTGCGCCGCGACCTGTTCCGCTACTACCACAGCGACGCGCAGTCGGCGATCGCCGCCGGCCACGACACCCGCGCCGCGCTGCTGGCGTTCGGCTGCGACGCCACCCACGGCTACGAGCGCACGCACATCGACAGCCTCGCCGCGCTGAGCCGCCTGCTCACTGCCTACATCCTCAGCCCGCCGGTCTTCGCCAGCGACGCCAAGCCCCGGGAAACCTCGCTGGAACGCTTCAACAAGCAGCTCGAGCATCCGGTGCACATGGAAAGCTGCACCCACGTCCCGCCGGTGGACGAAGTGCTCGACAGCAGCAACAACAGCGACAAGGGCTGAGCCCGCGCCGGCCTCCCCGCCCCCCGGGGAGGCCGCCCTCCTCTCCAGCCAACTGCTAGGCTGATGGCAGGTTCCCTCGCCTGTCTCATTTCCTCCGTAGCATCATGCGTGCCGACTCGTGTCCATGGAGTAGTTGCATGTCCCGACTCTGCCTGGTCCTGCTGTTGCTCTGCTGCGCGCTGCCGGCCCGGGCGCAGCCGCCCGCACCGCTGGACGGAGAGGACCTGCGCCTGTCCCTGGGCGCATACGCCGAGTACTACCGCGACGCCGGCGGCAAGGCGCGCCTGGGCGACATCCTCGCCTTGCCGGCCCAGGCCTTCACCGCCCTGCGCGGCGACCACGCGAACTTCGGCAAGAACGCCGCGGCCTGGTGGTTCAGGGTGCGCCTGGACAACCGCAACGGCGCCGACCTGGCCGGTTTCCTGGAGGTCAACTACCCGCTGCTGGACGACCTCAAGGTCTACCTGCTGACCGCCGATGGGCGCATCGAACAGCAGGAGAGCGGCGACCTGTTCGCCTTCTCCCAGCGCCCGGTGCAGGTGCGCAACTTCTGGTTCCCGCTGCGACTGCCGCCCGGCGAGAGCACCCTGCTGCTGCGCGTGCAGAGCAGCAGCACCGTCTACCTGCCGCTGTACTTCAGCACCTACGCGGCCAGCGCGGCCAGCCAGGAAACCCTGATGGGCTTCAACGGGGCCTTCTACGGGGTGCTGTTCGGGTTGTTCTGCTACAACCTGTTCCTCTTCGTCTCGCTGCGCGAGGCCACCTACGCCTGGTACCTGCTGTACAACCTCAGCCTCGGCCTGTTTTCCGCCAGCTTCGACGGCCTGCTGTTCAAGCTGCTGCCAGGACACGTGGCGCTGGAGTCGGCCGGCATCTACCTGCTGATGTACCTGAGCTGCCTGGTGTCGATCCAGTTCAGCCGCGGCTACCTCTACACCCGCCGCGACTTCCCGCGCCTCGACCGCTTCCTCCGCGGCATGCTGCTGGCCTGCGTGGCCCTGTTGGCCAGCGAGCCGCTGGTGGGGTTGCGCGCCTGGAACGTCCTCGCCAGCCTGACGGTGATGCTGGTATCCCTCAGCCTGCTGCTGGCCGGCGTCCACGTCTGGCGCCAGGGCCTGCGCTACGGCCTCTACTACATCCTGGCCTGGGGCGCGCTGCTGCTGTCGTTCCTGGTCACCACCGCCGCCTCGCTGGGCTTCGAACTGTTCGGCCTGTTCGGCAGCAGCGTGGTCAAGATCGGCATGACCGTGGAACTGGTGACCCTGTCCATCGGCCTCGCCGACCGCATCAATGCGCTCAAGGAGGAAGGCTTCCGCTCGCGCCAGGCGGCCGAGCAGGCGCGGGTGGAGAACGAGGCGAAGAGCCGCTTCCTGGCGAAGATGAGCCATGAGATTCGCACCCCGCTGAACGGCGTGCTGGGCATGCTGCAACTGCTCCGCGATACCCCGCTGGATCGCGGCCAGGCGGCCTACGTGGAGACCATCGCCAGCTCCGGCAGCGCGCTGATGTCGGTGATCAACGATATCCTCGACTACGCTCGCATCGAGTCCGGCAAGCTGCACCTGGAGCGCATCGACTTCGACCTGGAGGAACTGCTCTCCGACACCCTGGCGCTGTTCAGCGCCCAGGCCGTGGAAAAACGCCTGCGCCTGCATCTCGGCCTGGACAGGGGCGTGCCGCGCCGCCTCAACGGCGACCCGACGCGGTTGCGCCAGGTACTGATGAACCTGCTCAGCAACGCCCTCAAGTTCACCGCCGAAGGCCATGTCGCCGTGCGCGTGCAGCGGCGCTTCGACGAGGGCGGACGCGAGCGCCTGCTGTACAGCGTCAGCGACAGCGGCATCGGGATATCCGCCCAGGCGCAGAAGACCCTGTTCGAATCCTTCTCCCAGGCCGACTCCAGCACCACCCGCCGCTACAGCGGCAGCGGCCTGGGCCTGGCGATCAGCCGCGAGCTGGTGCAGATGATGGGCGGGCGCATCGAGGTGAGCAGCGAGCCGGGCAAGGGCACCCGGTTCAGCGTCGACCTGCCGCTCAGCCCCGCCCTCGAGGCCGGCGAAGCGGACGAACTGGCGCAACTGCTGCAACACCGTCCGGCCCTGCTGGCCAGCGAGGACAACCTGACCCTGGACTGCCTGCAGGCATTGCTGGAGCGTTGGGGGCTGCGGGTCGAACGCTGCCTGCAGCCGAGACGGCTGAACGCCTACCTGGAGGACTTCAGCGCACCGCCCCTGCTGGTCCTGGCGGCGCCCTGGCCGGGCCCGCCGTCGATCTGGCTGGACACCCTCTATGCGCAACTGGAGCAAGGCCAGCGCATCCTCCTGCTATGCCCGCCGCAGCACTGCCAGGACCTGCCGCCGCACGAAGGCCTGCGCCTGCTGGCCCTGGCCCAGCCGGTGGCGGTGAAGGCCCTGCGCGAAGCCCTGCTGGAACTGTACCGGGAGCGGCGCCGACAGCCAGGGCGGAGCAGCGAGGCGGCCCCGGACGAACGCCTGGACGCCCCATGCATCCTGGTCGCCGAGGACAACCCGGTGAACCAGCTGGTGGTGCGCGGCTTCCTCGCCAAGCGCGGCTACGCGGTGCGCCTGGCCGGCAACGGACGGCTCGCGCTGGACGAGTACCTGCGCGACCCGAACGGCATCCAGTTGATCCTGATGGATGGCGAGATGCCGGAAATGGACGGCTTCGAGGCGACCCGCCTGATCCGCCGGGAGGAGCGTGCCCAGGGCTGGCCGCGCGTCCCGATCGTCGCCCTGACCGCGCACATCCTCGACGAACACCGCCGGGCCGGAATCGAGGCCGGCATGGACGCCTACCTCGGCAAGCCGGTGGACCGGGCGGAACTCTATGCCACCCTCGAACGCCTGCTCGGCCAGCCTTCGCGACAGGCATGACAGTACGCGATGCGTCGCGCTAGCATTCGCCGCCATACCGGAGTACCGCCATGCTGATCCCCCACGACCTGCTCGAAGCCGACACCCTGAACAACCTGCTGGAAGACTTCGTCACCCGCGAAGGCACCGACAATGGCGACGAGACCCCGCTGGACGTGCGTGTAGAACGCGCCCGGCATGCCTTGCGGCGGGGCGAGGCGGTGATCCTGTTCGACCCGGAGAGCCAGCAGTGCCAGTTGATGTTGCGCAGCGAGGTGCCTGCGGAGCTGTTGCGCGACTGAGTCGCGGTATCGACCCGCCTGGCGAGACGGGTTCGCCGCCCTGCACACCCCGGAAACGCCGGACAGCGCCCCCGCTCCGTAGGGCGAATAACCGCTCGCGGTTATCCGCCCGCCCCCTCCCTCC
>NZ_SCND01000226.1:0-9980 GCF_005503585.1 Pseudomonas sp. 2VD | reverse complement strand
CCCTCCAGCACCGCCTGGCGCAAGGTGCCGAGGTCGTCGCTGAGCAGTTGCGGGCGCAGGTTGAGGGCCGCGCTGCTGCCATCCGCGCCGACCAGCCGCAGGCTGCCGTCCAGGCGCGAACGCTCCCAGCCGACGTAGGGCATCGCCGACAGGTCGGCCGGCAGCTCCGGCGGGCGGTAGCGGGCCAGCAGCTCCGGGCTGGCCACCAGCACCTGCGGGCTGCGTGCCAGCACCTTCATCACCAGGTCGCTGTCCTCCAGCGGCGGGAAACGCAGCGACAGCGAGATGTCGTAGCCTTCGGCGATCACGTCGACCCGGCGATTGAAGGTCTTCACGTACAGCTCGACGTTCGGATACTGCGCCATGAAGCGCGCCAGCATCGGCGCCAGTTCGAAGTGCAGCAGCGGCGTCGAGCAGGTCAGGCGGACCATTCCGCACGGCTCCGAGCGGTTCTGTTCGATGACGTCCTCGGCAGCCTCCGCTTCCACCGTCATCGCCACGCAATGACGGTAGTAGGCCTGGCCGATCTCGGTCACCTGGAATTGCCGCGTCGAGCGCTGCACCAGGCGTACGCCCAGGCGCGCCTCGAGCTGCGCGACCTTGCGGCTGATGGTCGACTTCGGAATCCCCAGCACCCGCCCGGCGGGGGCGAAGCCACCGTGCTCGACCACCTTGGCATAGATGAAAAGCGCGTTCAGATCGAACACCAGCTCACCACTCATCGTTCCACCTGCGAGACTCTGAGACTTGATTTGCGGACTACCGGTTCCCACTCCCAGGAACTAGCGTATCGCTCCATCGACTCAATCGAGGAGCACCGACGTGAAAAAGGTCCTGGGAATCTACGGCAACGCCAACCGCCACTGGGTGGGCGACGGATTCCCCGTTCGTTCGCTCTTTTCCTACAACACACTGGGCCAGCATATCAGCCCGTTCCTCTTGCTGGACTACGCCGGGCCTGCTGATTTCCCCCCCGCACAGCAGCGCCGCGGCGTAGGCCAGCATCCTCATCGCGGCTTCGAGACGGTGACCATCGTCTACCAGGGCGAGGTCGAGCACCACGACTCCACCGGCGCCGGCGGACGCATCGGGCCGGGGGATGTGCAGTGGATGACGGCGGCCTCCGGGATCCTCCACGAGGAGTACCACTCGGAACGCTTCCGTAGCACAGGTGGAACGCTGGAAATGGTCCAGCTATGGGTCAACCTGCCCTCCAGCGACAAGATGAACCCGCCGCGCTACCAGACCCTGCTGGATGCCGACATTCCCCGCGTCGGCCTGCCCGACAGGGCCGGCGAACTGCGGGTGATCGCCGGACGCTACGGCCGCCACCAGGGGCCGGCGCTGACCCACTCGCCGCTGGCGGTCTGGGACGTGCAGCTGAAGGCCGGCAAGCACCTCGCCCTCGACCTGCCCAAGGGACATACCTGCGCCGTGGTGGTCCTGCGCGGCACCCTCGCGGTCGGCGACGAGATCGTTCGCGAAGCCCAGGTCGCCCTGCTCGACCGCGACGACCCGCGGCTGGAACTGGAAGCCAACAACGACGTGCAGTTGCTGGTGCTCAGCGGCGAGCCGCTGGACGAGCCGATCATCGGCTATGGCCCCTTCGTGATGAGCAGCCGCGAGGAAATCGACCAGGCCATCGAGGACTTCGAGAACGGGCGCTTCATCCGCGCCCACTGAAGTCCGCCCCCCTACGACATGGCCCGCGCAGGAAGCGCGGGCCCGGCCGGGCTTTGCCCGAAATTCACGGACGACCACCCTGCAAGAGGAAATGGAAATGAGCGCTCCCGCCAACTTCAACGGCCAGACCCCGAAGATCGATCCGGCCAACGCCGCCATGTTGCTGATCGACCACCAGAGCGGCCTGTTCCAGACGGTCAAGGACATGCCGATGACCGAACTGCGCGCCAACGCCACCACCCTGGCCAAGGTCGCCACCCTGGCGAAGATCCCGGTGATCACCACCGCCTCGGTACCGCAGGGCCCCAACGGCCCTCTGATCCCGGAGATCCACGAGGCCGCGCCGCACGCCCAGTACGTCGCGCGCAAGGGTGAGATCAATGCCTGGGACAACCCGGAATTCGTCGCCGCGGTGAAGGCCACCGGCAAGAAGCAACTGATCATCGCCGGCACCATCACCAGCGTGTGCATGGCCTTCCCCAGCATCGCCGCGGTACACGACGGCTACCAGGTGTTCGCGGTGATCGACGCCTCCGGCACCTACTCCAAGATGGCCCAGGAAATCACCCTGGCACGGGTGGTCCAGGCCGGCGTGGTGCCGATGGACACCGCCGCGGTCTGCTCGGAAATCCAGCGCACCTGGAACCGCGACGACGCCGTGCAGTTCGCCGAGGCCTACAGCGCGGTCTTCCCGCACTACCAACTGCTGATCGAGAGCTACGCCAAGGCCCAGGCCGTGGTCAACAACCACGAGCAACTGGATTCGCAGCGCAAGTGATCCATGGGAAGGAAGGGGCTGCACGCCCCTTCTTTTGCCGAGCAGGAGCCTGGTGGACAGCAACGACTACGGACCGGACCCATGCCTGATTCCTCCATGAAGCGCGGGGCTACGCTCTGCCTTGCCCTTGCCATAGGTCCGGGCTCGACCCTCGCCGACGACTCCCTGGGCCATCGCGACAACATCAGCACCGGCCTGAACCAGCGGCAGAAAGCCGAAATGAAGGTGCCGCCGGGCTTCGTCGAAGGCTCGACGCTGAACGGTTTCATCCGCAACTACTATTTCGCCCGCGACAACCACGACACCCCGTCCCGCCGCGACCAGCGCGAATGGGCCCAGGGCCTGATGCTGTCGTTCCGCTCCGGCTATACCGACACGCCGATAGGCATCGGCCTGGATGCGCACGCCTTCTACGGCCTGCGCCTGGACGGCGGTGGCGGCAGCGGCGGTGCCGGCGTGCTGCCGCTGGACTCCGCCGGTCGCCCCGCCGACAGCTTCTCGGCGGCCGGCGCGGCCCTCAAGCTGCGCGGCCTGGACAGCCTGCTGAAGATCGGCGACCAGTTGCTGGAGAACCCGGTGATCGCCAGCGGCGTCAGTCGCATGGTGCCGCAGAGCTACCGTGGCGTGACCCTGAAGAACTACCATTTCCGCGCGTTCGAACTGGACGCCGGCTTCGTCGAAGCCACCCGCCTACGCAACCAGAGCGGCCACAGTCATCTCACCAGCGGCTACGGCAACGGCACCAAGGGCGGTATCGCCGCCGATCGCGAAAGCCCGCACATCGCCTGGCTGGGCGCCAGCTACAGCGCCCCCGGCGGCAGCCAGGCAACGCTCTACAGCGGCCGCCTGGAGGATATCTGGAACCAGCACTACCTCGGCCTCAGCCAGCCGTGGCGGCTTTCCAGCCAATTGACCCTGACGCCCTGGCTGCATTACTACAAGACCCGCGACCAGGGCCGCAGCCAGCTCGGCCGGATCGACAACGACCTCTACAACGCCGGCCTGACCCTGGCCGGCGGCGGCCAGTCGCTGAGCCTCAGCCTGCAAAAGGTCGATGGCGACACCCCGTTCGACTTCATCGCGCAGAACGACCGGACCTTCCTCTACGAAAGCAACGCCATGCAGTACGCCGACTTCAACGGCCCCGGCGAGCGCTCGTGGAAGATCCAGTACCAGGCCAGCCTGGCCTTCCTCGCCGCCCCGGACTGGCAATTCGGCGCCGCCTACGGCCGTGGCCAGGCCGACCTGACCCGGGTCGACCCGGACAGCGCGGGCTACGGCTACCTCTACAACCCCAATGGCAAGAACGCCCAGCACTGGGAACGCGACCTGTCGCTGCGCTATGCCTTCCCCGCCGGCCCGGCCAAGGGCCGCAGCGTGACCCTGCGCTGGGCCACCCACCGCCCCGGCGAAGGCTACACCGCCCCCGGCAACACCCGCGGCAACTCCAGCTCCGACGAATACCGGGTGGTGGTCGACTACCCGATCAGGTTGCTCTGAACCCACGGAACCAGAAAAAAGAGAAACTCCCTCATGCGTGCAGCCCTGCTACCCACCTTCGGCGCCCTCTCCGCCGCGCTCTGCCTGGAGGCCCGCGCCGACGCCGTCGCGCTGCCGCCGCTGGCGCTCGGCAACGCCAGCTTCATGGACGGCGTCAGCCGTCCCGGCATGCTCTTCGAACTGCCCCTGCAATACGTTCGGGCGAACAACGCCAGCGACGCCGGCGGGCATTCGGTTCCCGGTCGGCAACGGGTTCGTGGCACCACGCTGTTGCCGCACTTCGCCTACCTCAGCCAGAATACCCTGCTCGGCGCCCACTACGGCGCCGAAGTGCTGCTGCCGCTGGTACGCCTGGACCTCGATATCGACGGCGGCCCGGACGGCCGGCGCACCCGCCAGGGCGACCTGATCGTCAGTCCGCTGATGCTGCAATGGGGGCCCGCTACGCTGTTCGGCCGCCCCTACTGGCAGCGCCTGAACTTCGTCTTCTCCCTGCCCACCGGCGACTACGACAAGGACGCCGCGATCAACACCGGCAGCAACACCTGGATCTTCAACCCGCACTACGCCTTCACCTGGGAACTGGGCGAGCGCCTGGAACTCAGCGGCCGCCTGCACTACGCCTGGATCAGCCGCAACGACGACCCCTCGCCGCGCCTGGGCGCAAACGACGTACAGCCGGGACAGGCGCTGCACGCGAACTTCTCGATCTCCTACGCGCTGGACCCGCACTGGCGGATCGGCCTGGCCGGCTACCAGTTGAAACAGATCAGCGCCGACCGCATCGACGACCACCGGCAGGCCGACTCGCGCGAGCAGGTCTTCGGCATAGGCCCGGGGGTGATGTACAGCCAGGGCAGGCAAACGCTGTTCGCCAACCTCTACGCCGAAAGCGGCGCGCGCAACCGCAGCGAAGGCAACCAACTGACCCTGCGCTACCTGCTGGCGTTCTGAATCGGCGGATAACGCCCTGGAAACGCCGACACCTCCCCAGCTCCGTAGGGCGAATAACCGCTCGCGGTTATCCGCCGCTTATCCGCGACATCGGCGGATAACGCCCATGGCGTTATTCGCCCTACGCACCCCGGAAACGCCGGACAGCGTCCCAACTCCGTAGGGCGAATAACCGCTCGCGGTTATCCGCCGCTTATCCGCGACATCGGCGGATAACGCCCATGGCGTTATTCGCTCTACACACCCCGGAAACGCCGGACAGCTCCCCAGCTCCGTAGGGCGAATAACCGCTCGCGGTTATCCGCCGCTTATCCGGGGTATCGGCGGATACCGCCTGTGGCGGTATTCGCCCTACAGGCCCTGGAAACGCCGGACAGCTCCCCCGGACATTTCCGCAGGCTCTCTCAGAAGCCCGGGAATTGGATAAAAACCCAGTAGGAGGATGATGGAGGGGCCGGCAAATCCGTCCCGCAGGGACAGGACCGAACGGCACTGCCCTCTATTTTCTGAGGGCAAAAAAGACGCGGGCCGCAGGTGGTGGAACACCTACGACCCGCTAACCACAACCCAGCTTACTAAGGAGCTGACCCATGGCTAAGCCGAATGATACGTCCAACCCCGAGGTAACAGAATCGTCCCCCCGCTTCGTCCCGCTGCTACCCACCTCCCAGGCCGACATGTGTCCGCGTAGCGCCACCCTGTACGTGGACACCCATGCACTCCCCACGCACTTGTTCGACAACGCGAAAGTGCGCTTGAGGTCGGCGATCAACATCCTGGCCATGACCCGTTTGCTCGATGAGAAAGAAGAGCCCGGCGGCACCCTGGCCTACATCAACGGTGCGTTGCTGTCGCTGCTCAGCGATGCCTTGTCCGAAATCGAGGCGGGCCACCCGAGCCTGTAGCGCCGCTCCCTGGCGCGACGCCCCCGGCCAGGCCGGGGGCTTTGCGGCATCGCCATCACAAGACCTTTCGCGCCCGAACGGCACGCTTGATCGCCGTCCCGGTCCTCGCGAAACGGCCGCCAATTGCCCGAAGCTTCCGACCCTTTTTTCGGACGATTTCTTACGCCCTTATAAATCAGCAAGTTACGAGACCTCGAAAAAAGAGGTTTTCTGGCAGGGAAAAACCCGCCGCTCCTGTTTTCCGCCAAATGGCTATAGGTTTTCCGGGCCAGCCCAGTGCCACGCAGATGACCAGGAAATGCTCAGGGAACGGGTTCGGCTGCGAGCAGTTCACCGCCATATAGACAGTGGACAAGAGCCTACCCTCATAGGCCTAGCTGTTCAGCGGGCTTGTGCCATCGGAGACTTCGTACAAGGCTTAGCCATTGCCGTCCTACAGGCGCTGTCAGTAGGCTTTTTTCGCCGGCGACTTCGGTTCCCGGCAGGCCACAGCCTGCTGGCCCAACACCCACGAGCGGCCTGTCTCCCTGCCGCGCCGGCAGAAGCCAGGCAGCGGACAGCTCAGAGAAGGATTTCTCCTATGCACGGCCATACCCAGCTTGCCCCGCACTACTTCTTCCGACAGCAGCGATTGCTGCGCGCGCTGCTGATCGACGACCAGGCCTGGTTCGTCCTCGACGACTTCGCCCGGCTCATCGAACACAGCCAGCCCGAACAGATGCTCGCCCGCCTGGACGACGACCAGGCGCGCCGCGAGTCGTTGCGTTCCGAACGTGGCGAAGACCAGGCGCAGTGGCTGATCAGCGAGTCCGGCGCGTATGCCGCGCTGATCTACCAGCAGCGCGGCGATGGCGGCGAATTGCGCCGCTGGCTCAGCGGCGAGGTGGTGCCGGAGTTGCGCAGCGCCACCGACGACAGCGGCATGCCGCGCTACGTCAAGTTGCGCTGGGAGCGCCAGGTGGTGCACATGCTCGACTGGCAGGGCAAGCTCTGGGTGAATTTCAGCGAGATGCCCGACCTCCTCGAACGCCAGGGCGAGCCCATGGTGCAACTGGGTTGGCGACGCTGGTTGCGCAAGTTGCGGCCGCTCTAGGCGAGCGGCCACTTGCTCGTCGCCGGGGCTCCACTCCTCCACCCGTTCGAGACGAAAGCCCGAACCCGATCAACAGGTTGAGCAGGCTGCCCAGCGTGCGGTGACGCTTGACCACGCCGCTGGCCAGCCAGTCGGTGGTACGCGGCCCTTCGATCGAGTAGCGGTCCAGCAGGTGCACCATCCCTCCCTGTCCAGCCGCCAGCCGGACAGCGGTATGGCGTGCAGGTTGACCGGCAGGCGGCGAAGAAGTCGTCGCGATCGTGGATGTTCTGCGTCATCTGCCACCTCCCGGAAGGACAGCGAAAGAATAAAGGCCGGCGGCGAAGAGCGACCGCCAGCGCAGCGAGCCGAAGCAAGTTCCGAATATAAGTTAATACCCTGTCAGATCTGGCAGCTTAAGGCGTATGGCGGCGCCAGTTAACAATATGGAAATAGACTTTCCCTAGCCTCACCTCCACGCACAACAACAAGAAGTCATCGGCATGAAAAAAATTCGAAAATTAATATTGGATGATTCCTTCGGAGAAGATTATGACTGCCAGGATCTACCGGGAAGTCGTCAACCCGGGAAAACTCGACGAAACACAGAGGGGAAACCTCGCAAGCGAACTCTACGCGATTCACGCCAGGATCTTTCATGGCGTCCAGTATGAATCCTTCGCTCGCGAGGTCATCCACTCCACTGCCCGCCTCACCCGCATCGCCATCTACCGCAACCGCCAGCACGAGATCGTCGGCTATTGCGCCGTGCATTTCCACGACTCGGAAGTCTTCCAGTACAGCAAGGCCTGCGTGATCCGCGCCGAGTCGGGGATCCTCCCGGAGTACCGCGGGACCAACCAGAGCATTCCCTTCCTTACCCGCCAGGTGCTGCGCTACAAGTTGCTCAACCCCGGCAAGCGCCTGCTGTTCCTCGACACCCTGATCCATCCCTCCAGCTACGCCCTGGTGACCAAGTACGTGGATGACGTCTGGCCCTGCCACTGCGACCTGGAAAGCCACCACGTGAAGTTCCTCGAACACCTGATCGCCCAGTTCAGCTTCAAGCGCAGCAGCAACGATCCGCTGGTGGTCGACACCGGCTGGACCACCACCGAGGCCGATCACGAACGGGCACGCTGGGCTACGCACAGCAATCCGAATGTGCGTTTCTTCCTTGATCGGAACCCGGAATATCACAAGGGCAACGGATTGATCACGGTATTCCCGATTACCTTGAAGAACATCTTTACGGCGACCCGGCGTTTCAAGCGCAGTTCTTCGGTCAAGCGTAAACAGCACCAGCGTTACAACGCGGCTTCGGCGAAAGTCGGGAATATCGCGTTGTAATGAATCAAGCCGACCCATATATCGGCGTTTATATATACGCACATATATGAAGAATGGCCGGAAGGGAGTATGGAACATTCCCTTCCGGCCATTTTCATCGCCCCCCGCGAAGGGCTCGGCGGCCGGATCCGATCAGAGCATTTCCAGCTTCGACATCAGGTCGTTCAGGCGCTCGGCCTTCTGCTCGCTGATCTCGCTCGGGGCCAGGGACTCGACGTAGCTGGCCAGCTCTTCCACCGTGGTGCATTCGAACATCGCCCGTAGCGGCACGTTGCGTTGCAGGGCCTTCTGCACCCGCGAGGCGATCTGGGTGGCCAGCAGCGAATGCCCCCCGAGTTCGAAGAAGTTGTCGAACACCCCGACCCGCTCGACCTTCAGCACCTCGGCCCAGATCCGTGCCAGGGTTTCCTCCAGTTCGTTGCGCGGGGCCTGGTAGGCCTGGTTCTGCATCTGGCCGATGTCCAGCGCCGGCAGCGCCTTGCGGTCGAGCTTGCCGTTGGCGTTGAGCGGCATCCGGTCCAGCACCAGCCAGTGCAGCGGCACCATGTAGTCCGGCAGGTCGGCGCGCAGTTGCTGCTTGATCCGCTCGAACCAGGCGCCCTGCTCCACCATCAGTCCGGCCGGCGAGTCGGCGCTGGAACGCTGTGTCTCGCCGGGAACCAGGTAGCCCACCAGGTACTTGCCGTTCGCCCCTTCCTGGACCGCCACCGCCGCCTCGCGGACGTCGGCGCGTTCGTGCAGGCGCGCCTCGATCTCGCCCAGCTCGATGCGGAAGCCGCGGATCTTCACCTGGTGGTCGATCCGCCCGACATATTCCAGCACTCCGTCGGCGCGCCGCCGCGCCAGGTCGCCGGTACGGTACAGACGCTCGCCCGGCGCGCCGAACGGATGCGGGACGAAGGCCTGGGCGGTGCGTAGCGGATCGCCGACGTAGCCACGACCGACGCCGGTGCCGGCCACGCACAGCTCGCCCACCGCGCCCAGCGGCACCAGTTCGAAGGCGTCGTCGGCGCCGGCACCGAGCAGGTACAGGCGGTTGTTGTCGGTGGGACTGCCGATCGGCAGGTAGGTGCTCTCGGTGGAGGCCAGGTCGACGCGGAAGAACGCCACGTCGTCGGAACACTCCGCCGGCCCGTAGGCATTCACCAGGCCGATCCGTGGGTAGCGCTTGAGCCACTGGCGCGCCAGTTCCGGCGGCATCGCCTCGCCGGTGGGCAGCATCCAGCGCAGGCCGTCGAGGGCCTGGCGCTCTTCGGCGAGCATGCCCTGGATCAGCGACGGCACGCTTTCCAGCACCGTGATGCCCTGTTCGCCGACGTGCGCCAGCAGGCCCTGCGGATCGTGGGCGATGGCGTTCGGCACGATCGCCACGCGGGCGCCGAACAACGGCGCGGCGAGGAACTGCCAGACCGAGATGTCGAAGCTCTGCGAGGCGGTCTGGGCGATCACGTCGTTCTCGTCCAGTTCCAGGTACGGGACCTTGCTCAACTGGTTGTTGAGCATGCCCGCCTGCTCCACCATCACGCCCTTCGGCAGTCCGGTGGAGCCGGAGGTGTAGATCACGTAGGCGAGGTTCTGCGGCCCGCTGTAGACCTGCGGATCATGCTCGGCGCCCTCGCCCTGCTGGATCTCGTCCCACACCAGCAGGCGCGGCCGGTCGACGCAGCCGAGTTCGTCGAACAGCGCCAGCGCCTGCTCACGGCAGGCCTGGGTGCAGACCAGTACCGGCGTGCGGCTC
>NZ_SCND01000225.1:0-10073 GCF_005503585.1 Pseudomonas sp. 2VD | reverse complement strand
CCGTCGGACAGGCGCGGGGCGAACAGCGCGCCCGCCCCTTGCCCGGCCCCGCTGCCGGCCTGCTCGCGGACCTCCAGCGGAGTCAGGCCGCGGGCGCGCAGTTGGCCGAGGGCGCCACGCTGGCTGTCCGCCTCCAGGGTGCCGGTCTCGATCCGGCCCTGGGCGTCGGCGGCTTCGTAGCGGAAGGTCTGCATCAGGCGTCCCGGGTCACGCGGAGGATTTCCTCCAGGGTGGTGGAGCCGCTGGCGATCCAGCGCTCGCCGTCCTCGCGCATGCTGCGCATGCCGGCGGCGCGGGCGGCTTCGCGGAGATCCTGCTCGGCGCGGCCCTGGTGGACCAGGCGGCGGATCTCGTCGTCGATCACGAACAGCTCGTGGATGCCGGTGCGCCCGCTGTAACCGGTCTGGTTGCAGGCAGGGCAGCCAACCGCGCGCCAGCCGCCGTCCTCTTCGACCCGGCAATGCGTGCACAGGCGCCGCACCAGGCGCTGGGCGAGTACGCCAAGCATCGACGAGGCGAGCAGGAACGGCTCGACACCCATGTCCACCAGCCGGGTCACCGCCGACACCGCGTCGTTGGTGTGCAGCGTGGCCAGCACCAGGTGCCCGGTGAGCGAGGCCTGCACGGCGATCTGCGCGGTTTCCAGGTCGCGGATCTCGCCGATCATGATGATGTCCGGGTCCTGCCGGAGGATCGCCCGCAGGGCTACGGCGAAGGTCATGTCGATGCGCGCGTTGACCTGGATCTGGCTGATCCCCGGCAGGTCGTACTCCACCGGGTCCTCGACGGTGAGGATGTTGCTGGTGCTGGCGTCGAGCCGCGCCAGGGCGGCGTAGAGGGTGGTGGTCTTGCCGCTGCCGGTGGGCCCGGTGACCAGCACGATGCCGTGCGGCTGGCGGATCAGGTTGTCCAGCGGCGCCAGCACGCCCGGGGCCATGCCCAGAGTCTCCAGCCTCAGGCGTCCGGCCTGCTTGTCGAGCAGGCGCATCACCACCCGTTCGCCGTGGCCGGTGGGCACGGTGGAGACGCGAATGTCGATCGGCCGCCCGGCTACCCGCAAGGCGATGCGGCCATCCTGGGGCAGGCGTTTCTCGGCGATATCCAGCTGCGCCATGATCTTGATCCGCGACACCAGCGCCGCGTGCAGCGCCTTGCGCGGCGCAACCACGTCGCGCAGGGCGCCGTCGACGCGGTAGCGCACCACCGAATGGGTCTCGAAGGGCTCGATGTGGATGTCGCTGGCCTCATCGCGCGCCGCCTGGGTCAGCAGCGCGTTGATCATGCGGATCACTGGCGCGCCATCCTGGGTGTCGAGCAGGTCAGTGACCTCGGGGATATCGTCCATCAGGCGGTCGAGGTCGACCTCGCTCTCCGCCGCGCCGACCACCGCCGCGGCGCTGCCGGTATCGGAGTAGGCGCTGGCCAGCAGGGTGTCGAGTTCGTCGTCGCGGACGCTCTCCAGGCTGGCCAGCGCATGCCGCTGGCGCACCTCGCTGATCGCCCAGCCGGGCGTGCGCGGGCTGACCAGCAGGGTCGCGCCATGCTCGCCCGGCCGCAGCAAGGCGCGCTGCGCCTTGGCCCAGGCGTAGGGCAGCAGGCTCATAGCGGCGCCGCCTCGCCCAGCGGTACCGCGCGCAGCGGCCGCGGACTCGGGCGCAAGTCGTAGGCGGCCTGCGGGATGCCCTGCTGCGCCGGCGGCAGCACCGGAGCCTGCATGTCGCCGACGCTCCAGTCGTGGCGCGGCTGCACGCGCTGCTGGGCGCGGCGGATGAAGTCGTAGCGGTTGAGGGTGATGCTGCGCCCGGCGGCGGCGTCGCGGACGATGTAGGGACGCAGGAAGACCATCAGGTTGGTCTTGGTCCGCGAGCGCTTCTGGTAGCGGAACAGCGAGCCGACGCCGGGGAGGCTGGAGAGTCCGGGAACGCCGTCGGTGTTGTCCTGCACGTTGTCCTGCAACAGGCCGCCGAGGACCATGATCTGGCCGTCGTCGAGGAGGATGCTGGTATCGATCGCGCGCTTGTTGGTGACCACCCCGGCGGCGGTGCTGGCGCGCTCGTCGACGCTGCTGACCTCCTGGTAGACGTCGAGCTTGACCGTTCCTCCCTCGGAGATCTGCGGACGGATGTTCAGCTTCAGGCCGACGTCCTCGCGCTGGATGGTCTGGAACGGGTTGTTGCTGGTACCGCCGCCGTCGGTGACGTACTGGCCGCTGACGAAGGGTATGGTCTGGCCGACCATGATGCTCGCCGACTCGTTGTCCAGGGTCAGCAGGTTAGGGGTCGACAGGACGTTGGTGCCGCCGCGGCTCTTCAGCGCCCGGGCGAGCACCTTGAGGTCGAGGATCTTGCCGATCCCGGGGATGTCCACGGTGCCATCCACCAGGCCGATGTTGAGCCCCTTGGGCAACACGTCGATGGTGTTCTTGCCGGCCGTGTTCAGCGCCGACTGGCCGAAGTTGACCCCGCCGAACACGCCGTTGCCGCCGAGGTTGCCGGCCTGCCACTGGATGCCGAACTCGCTGGAGTCGTCTTCGCTGACCTCGACGATCAGGCTTTCGATCACCACCTGGGCGCGGCGCTGGTCGAGCAGGTCGATGACTTCGCGGAGGTTGCGGTACAACGGCTCGGGTGCGGAAATCAGCAGGGTGTTGGTGGTGGCGTCGGCCTGTACGGTGACCCCGCCGGCGGAGAACGCCGAGTTCTCCTCGCCCATCGCACCGGGTCCGGCGCCGCCCTGGCCGCTGCCCATCGCACCATAGGCGCCGCCGCTGCGGTTGCTGCCGCCCAACCCGCTGGAACCGCTGCCCGTGGTATTGCCGCTGGTTCCCAGGCCCTGGCTACCAGTACCGCTGTTGCCGCCACCGAGCATGCCGCCGCCGCTCAGGCGCGCGCGCTGCTGGTCGCCCTCGTTGCCCTCGCCGCCGCTGTCGCCGGTGATCAGCCCGCGCAGGGCCTGGGCCAGGCGGGTCGCCTGGGCGTTGCGCAAGTAGACCACATGGAGGTTGCCGGGATTGCTTTGCACGCTGTCCAGCTTGCCGATCAGGTCGCGCGCCAATTGCGTGCGCTCGGGGCTCGGCGAGCGGATCACGATGCTGTTGGAGCGTGGGTCGGCGAGCACCACGGTCTTCTGGCCCTGCTCGGCGCCGCCGCTGCCCTGGCTGTCGAGCAGTTCGGAGACGGTGCTGGCGATGTCCACCGCGATACCGTTCTGGATCGGCACCACGTCGGTGTCGCTGGCGCTGGGGATGTCGATGCTGGCGATGATCCCGGCGACCCGGTCGAGGTTTTCCGCGTAGTCGGTGACCACCACGGTGTTGTTCCCCGGATAGGCATTGATCGGGTTGTTCTGCGCGACGATCGGGCGCAGCACCGGGATCAGGTTCACCGCGTTCTCGTAGCGCAGGCGGAAGGTCCGCGTGACCATGCCGTTGGCCGCCGGCCGGTCGGCGCCGTAGACCGGCCCGCCGAGCAGCTTGGCGTCGGCCTCCGGCACCACCTGGCTGACCCCGTCGACGTCGACCACGCTGAAGCCCTGCATGCGCAGGGCGCTGGTGAGCATGCGGTAGGCGGTGCGCGCCGGTACCTGGCCTTCGGAAACCAGGGTCAGCTTGCCCTTCACCCGCGGGTCGACCAGGAACTGCCGGCCGGTGGCGCGCGACAGCGCGCGCACCACCGCTTCCACCTCGGTATCGACGAAATTCAGGCTGACCGGCTGCTCGCCGAGTTCGGCCGCTGCCGCTGAGACCGGAGCCACGGCACCGGAGCGCGCTACGCCGCGCCCGGCACTCAACGCGCGGCGGGCCTGCTCGGCCTGGGGCCGCTCGCGGACGTCGGCGCTGCGCAACGGCGCACCGGAGCGGACACTGCTCAGCGGCCGGCCGACTTCCTCGTCGGCCGGGGGCACGCCGGGGACCTTCGGCGTCTCGCTACACGCCGCGACCAGCAGCGCGCCCAGCGCCACGCCCAGTACAGGCCAACGACGCCGGGCATGGTGGAAAGCTGATTGCCTCATGGGGAATCCTTGGGAGCGGAAGACGACTGCAAATGGATCGAGGCGGACACCAGCCCGCCGGACGGCTCGCTCGAAGAGCCAGAGCGCTCCTCGGAAGGAGCGTCAAGACGCGTCACCTGCGCCTCGCTGACGCTCAGGCGCAACGCCGCCGGGCTGCGCGCCAGCCAGCGCAGCAAGGCCTCGCCGGACACGCTGGCGAAGTCCAGTTGCCATTGGCCCGGTTGCGGGGCGTCCAGTTGGAAACCGTCGAGTCCCTGATCGCGCAGGCTGCGACGGATCGCCTCGGCGTCCGCCGTACCGCTCAGGGTCGGACCGCGCAACGCCTCGACCTCGCGCAACACGCCGTCCACCGCCGCGGCCTGCGCACGCAGGCGCGGCAGCTCGGCTTGCCAATGCTCGATCCGCGCCAGCGGCGGATCGATGAACACTTGCCAGGTCAGCGCCAGGCATAGCGCCAGGCCACCGCCGGCGAGAATCTTGCGCTCGCGCGGCGCCAGTTGCCGCCAGTAGGCCTGCAGCCGCAGCAGCAGGGGACTCCAGCGCTGCGCCGGGGTATTCAGTAGGCCCGCCAGGCGCTTATTCATCTTCATCGGCAGCCGCCTCGGCAGTGCCACTGTCTGCCGCGCCAGCGGCCGGCGCTGGCGGCGCTTCCATGGCGCGCACCTGCCAGCCCTTGTCGGAGGCATCGGCCTGCAACCCGTGCTTGCCCAACTCGCCCTGCCAGGCAGCGGCATCGCCGCCTGGCGGTCCCGGCAGCAGCTCCAGGTCCAGTTCGCCGGCGTGGTAGTCCAGTCGTTGCAGGCGTCCGGCGAGGAACGGCATCGCCTCGCCGGCGCCATGCAGCAGCGCGGCCAGCCCCGGTACGGCATCGCCATCGGCCTTGCCGGCCAGATAGGCGTCGCGTCGCTCGCGAGCCTGGCGCAGCGGATCGAGCACCACCGGCAGTTCCGGGAAGGCCTGCTGCACGCGTTGACTGCTCTGCCGTTGCAAGGACTGGCCCTGCCCGGCCAATTGCCCGGCGTACAGGTTCAGGCCGGCGACCCACACCAGCAAGGCCAGGGCTGCGCAGACCAGGGGCATCTTCCAGGTGCCGTTGCCGGCGCTCGTCGCCGGCGCTTTCAGCGCCAATCCCCACGGACTGGCGGGCCCGCTCCAGCGCAGCGCTTCGTCCAGCGCCTCGGCCCGCTCCAGGGCTGCGGAGCCCCACGCCGGTCGCTCGCCCAGCCAGAACAGTCGCAACTCCTGCGGGACCTCAGCGAGGCCCTGCTCCGGCAAGGGATGGACCGCAGCGTCGCTCAGCGAGCGGCGCAACAGCAGATGGCCGTCCCACTCGCCGGCCACCCAACCGTCATCGCGCAACGGCAGGAGGAACGGCGCGGCCTGCACCTCCCGCACGTCGAGCCGCAGCCGCTGCACGGCCTGCTCCAGCGAGGCCAGCGCCGACGCCTCCAACCACCCCAAGGTCAGGCGCCCGTCGGCGCCGCGCGGGCCGTGGGCCAGGCGTAGCTGCGCCGGATCGCCGAGGACCAGCGCCTCGGCCGCGCAGTTCACCGCGGCGGCGAGCTTCGCCGCAGGCAGCGCCGGCAGTTCGAGACTGACCAGGCGGCAATCGCGCGGATGCAGGAACAGCGCCACCGGCAACCCCTGGCGTCGCCGCGCCAGTTCCGCGAGCGAGGCCTCGATTCGTTCCTGCACCGCGCCGCGCGCATCCAGGCGCAGGCAAGGCAGCGGCGCCGCCTCGGCGAACTCGCTCAGCGGCGGCAGCAGGCAACGCCAGGTGGCTTTCATGAGCCCACCCTCACCCAGTTGACCGCCGTGCTTTCACCGGCCTTGCGCTGCACCAGGGCTTGCAGGCGCACCTCTTGCCGGTCGCGCCGAGCATAGGCGGTGAGCAGGAACCAGTCGCTGGTGATCCCGACCTTCACCGACTGCGCCTGCAATTGCGGCATGTTCAGGCGGTTGACGAAGTCGCCGCGATTGAGGAACCAGCGGCCCCGGTCGCGCTCGCCGAGCACCCGCCGCGCCTGGTCCAGCCCGAGGCCGGGGACACAGGCGGCGAGCACTTCGGCGCGCGCGGTGTTGCCGTTGATCCAGGTGGTTTCGGGCAGGATGGTGACGTAGGGCCGCAGGCGTTCCAGGGTCGCCGGCGGAATGCCCAGCCGGGCCAGGTCGTCGAGACGCCTGAGCGCCGGCATGCGCGCCGGAAGCGCCCGCAACACGGCACCCGGCGAAGTCTCGCGGCCGCTGTCGAAGCCTGCGGGTTGCGTCTCGGCCGGCGGCGCTTCGGCGGGCAGCCGTGCATAGGAATCGAGTACCCGCTCGACGATCAGCCGAGTCTCCTTCGGGCGCACGCCGAGCAGACCGGCGAGGCGTTCGAAGTTCGCTCGCTCCTGGAGATCGGGGCGCTGGTCGACCAACAGGTTGCGCAGGTTGAACTTGCCCTGCTCGTCTTCCAGTTGGCCGTTGAACGGCAACTCGGCGCTGCTCAGACGCAAGCCACGCATCGGTTGCGCCCAGCGCTGGTCGAGGCGGGTCAGCGGGTCGCGGCGGCTGTCCTCGAGCAGCAACTGGCGGCTCCATTCCAGGCCACCGCGCAGCATCCATCCGGCCTGGATGCGTAGCTGCTCGCTTTCCAGGGCGCGGATGAATGCGCTCTGGCGGGCGATCAGGCCGGCGGCTATGACCGCGACCACGGTGACGATCAGCAGCGCGCTGATGATCGCCATGCCGCGCTGGCGATGACCGTTCATGGCGCGCTCAGAGCTGCCAGGAGCCGATGTCGGCGTTGATGCCCTCGCCGCCCGGCTGCCCGTCGGCGCCGAGGGAGAACACGTCGATCTCGCCGTTCACGCCGGGATTCAGGTACTGGTAGGGCTTGCCCCAGGGGTCGTTGGGCAGGCGCTCCAGGTACGAGCGCCAGTTGCTCGCCGAGGCATCGGCAGGACGCTCCGCGAGCACCTTCAAGCCCTGCGCCTGGCTCGGATAGCGGCCCTGGTCGAGGCGGTAGAGCTTGAGCGCCTGCATCAGCCCGGAGATGTCCTGGCGCGCCGCGGTGGCACGGGCCTGGTCGGGACGGTCGAGCACCTTGGGTACCACCATCGCGGCGAGGATGCCGAGGATCACCACCACCACCATGATCTCGATCAGGGTGAAGCCCCGCTGTCCCCGATGTCCTTTCGGGCTGGAGCTGAACTGCACGACATCCATCTCGACACTCCTCGGCATGGTTCGATTCGCCGCGGATTGTTTCAGGAAGATATGTCAACGATATTGAAAATCCTCGGGTGCGCCGCTCTTCCGGAGGCGCCCGCAAGGCCCTGGAGCCGGGCTTTCCGGCAGGCGCCGGGGATGGCTCGCGGGAGCGCCCTCCCGAGCTTTTGTCAGGGATCGGTCAGATTTCCCGGCTAGCCTGGAAGTCCCCTTTCGCCGACCTTTCCGCGATGTCCACGCGCCTGTCTTCCCGCGGTTTCACCCTGATCGAAGTGCTGGTCGCGCTGGCCATCGTCGCCATCGCCCTGGCCGCGGCGATCCGCGCGGTGGGCCTGATGACCGACGGCAATGGTCTGTTGCGCGACAAGTCGCTGGCCCTGCTGGCAGCGGAGAGCCGGCTCGCCGAGCTACGCCTGGGCGTCGGCGCGGCTCCGGGAAACAGCGATTTCGAATGCTCCCAGGGCCGCCTGCGGTTGTACTGCGAACAACGCGTCGAGGCCACCGACGACCCCGCGCTACTGTGGGTGGAAATCCGTGTGCGCACGCAGCGCGAACAGGCGGTGCCGCTGGCGCGCCTGAACACCCTGCTGAGCCGCTCCCGGTGATCTCAACCGCGCTTGAGGGTAGCCAGCGGCGGCGGTTCGGCGAGCCGCTGCATGGGCACCCGGCGAACCTCGCCGTTCTGCTCGATGAGCACCGCGTCGGCCTCGATCCGCCGCACCTTCGCCGCACGTGCCAGGACCTCGCCCTCGCGATAGGCCTGGGCCGGTGCGCCGTTCACCGAGAGGATGGCGATCGCCGCGGGACCACCGCTGATCAATCCCGCCAGTTGCACCTCGACCTCACCGGAAGGCGCCGCGAACCAGCGTTGAGCGGCGTCCTCGCCGCTGGGCGGCGGAACGGCGGCGACCTCGGCCTGGACCACGCCGGGAATCGGCGCCAGCAACAGATAGCCCCAGAACAGCAGGCCGGCGAGGATCGCCAGCACGGCGGCGAACTGGACCAGGCGGGGCGGATCGATACGGGGCATGGCCGGCATGGCGGGGCTCTCCTGGCGTATGGGCGACGGGCGCCACGAACGGCGCCCCGGCACCAGCCTAGCGCGGAATTCTCTCCGTTATGTTTCACACGCCGATCATCTTCGTCGGGCACTCTGGAAACCTCTCTCTTCGCGGAGCGGCATCCGGTGAGGCGACCCCGGCAAGGCGGTTTCACCCTGATCGAACTGATGGTGGTGCTGGTAATCGTCGGCATCGCCACGGCGGCCATCAGCCTGAGCGCCCGCCCCGACCCGACGGGCCTGCTGCGCCAGGATGCCGCGCGCCTGGCGCGGTTGCTGGAAATAGCCCAGGGCGAAGCACGGGTACGCGGTACGCCGATCCTCTGGCAGCCCAGCGCCAAGGGCTATCGCTTCAGCCCGCAGGCCTATCGCGGCAAGACCGACGCCTTCGCCGCCGACACCGAATTGCGCGCGCGCGACTGGCAGGCCGCGCCGCTGCGGGTCAGCGTGCGCCCGCCGCGACCGGTGTTGCTGGACGCCGAATGGATCGGCGCGCCGTTGCGGATAACGCTCTCCGACGGCCAACACAGCGTCACCGTGCTGCGCGAGGCGAACGGCCATGTCCGGGTACACTGAACGCGCGACGACGCGGCGCCGGCAAGCCGGCTTCACCCTGATCGAGGTGATGGTCGCGATCATGCTCATGGCCATCGTCAGCCTGATGGCCTGGCGCGGCCTGGACAGCATCGCCCGGGCCAGCGCGCACCTGGAGGACAGCACCGAGCAGGGCGCCGCGCTACTGCGCGCGCTGAACCAGCTGGAGCGCGACATCGCCCTGCACAGCGCCATCCGGGAGGAGACCGGCCTGCCCATCGGCGACGAGCCGATCCGGGCCGGCGACAGCCTGCCGCCCGGACTCGCACTGAAGCGCCTGAGCGAGATCCCATTGCGCCTGGACATCGTCCGCGCCAGTACCGAGCCAGGCGCGCCGCTGCAGCGCGTGCGCTGGTGGCGACAGGGCAAGGTCCTCTACCGCGCCGCCTCGCCCAGCGGCGACCGCCTGCCGTTGCCGCCGCTGGCGGAGCGGGTGGCTGTGCTGGACGACGTGAGTCGGTTCGAGATCCGTGCCTGGGTGCCGGGAAAGGGCTGGACGCGCCTGCCGGCACGCAGCAAAGTCCGCGCCAGCGGACTGGAGATCAGCCTGGCGCGGGTCACCCGCAACGGCGTGGAGCGCTATCGACGGGTGGTGGCCCTGCAATGAAGCGGTGGCTCAGCCGAGCAGCACCACCCCGCCCGGCAGGCGGGTGACCTCGATGCCATAGGCATCGCGGATCAGGGTCGCCACGTCGGCCAGTTGGTCGAGGCTGAAACGGGCCTGGACCCGGCGTCGGCCAAGGGCCTTGTCCAGCAGCAGGAGCATGCCGGGACGGTAGCGGTTGATTTCGTCGATCACCGTGGCCAACGGTACGTCGTTGAACACCAGCATGCGCTCGCGCCAGGCCATCACCTCGGCAACGTCGAAAGGCACCGGCGGACCGTTGCGTCGCTCGTCGAAGGTCAGTTGCTGGCCGGCCTGGAGGTCCAGGCGCTGGCCGAGGTGTTCGAGCCGCACGCTGCCCTCCAGGCAGGTCACCACGCAAACGTCACCGCTGCTGCGCACATTGAAGCGGGCCCGGCTGGCGCTCAGCCAGGCGCTCCCGGCCATCACCCGCAGGCTGCTCTGCGGCGGGTGGCTGGCGATGATCTCGGCCTCGCCGCCGAGCAGTTCGATGGTTTCCTGCTGCTCTTGATTGAGCCGCACGTTCAGGCGGGTGCGGGTGTTCATCTCGATCCGCGTCTCGCCGCTCACCTG
>NZ_SCND01000224.1:0-10205 GCF_005503585.1 Pseudomonas sp. 2VD | reverse complement strand
ACTCGGCTTTGTTGTAGATTGAGCGCGAAGAGCGCCCATCCTCGTGGGCCAGACACTTCTCGATCCAATCGCGGTTGAAGCCGATTTCGTTCAGTAGCGTCGAGCCGGTACGACGCAGGTCATGGACGGTAAATGGCTCCAACGGTAGCCCAGCGGCCTTGGCACGTTCAGCCACGATCTGCGTAACGCGGTTCAAGGTCGCGTTCGACATACAGCGGTCGGCGTCATAGCGCGAGGGCAGCACGAACTTGGAACCGGCTGCGCAGGTGTGCAGCGCTATGAAGATGTCGAGAGCCTGGCGGGATAGATAAACCACATGGGGGTTGCGTCCCTTCATCCGGTGCTTCGGAATAGTCCATGTCGCACTCTCGAAGTCGACCTCATCCCAGGTGGCCTGGATCAGTTCGCTCTTGCGAACCAGTGTCAGCAAGATCATGCGCAGCGCCAACCGGATCGTCGGATAGGTAGCCACCGACTCCATCTGCCGCGACATCAGCCGGATTTCCAGCGGTGACAGCGAGCGATCCTTGGGTACGAAGGTCGCAATGGACGCAGCGCCCACGTCTTCAGCTGGGTTGTCTACCTTTTCGCCGTGCAGGATCGCAAAGGCATAGATCTGCTTCACGATGTCGCGAACATGCACCGCGGTGGCGGGTGCCCCGCGGGCCTTCACCTTGTTGCAGAGAGCACGCAGATCATCGGCGGTGATCTCGTTGAGTTGCCGGTTCTCGAAAGCGGGAAGGATGTCACGATCGACGATGCTCTTGCGCATGGCCCTTGTGCTGTCGGCCATTCGAGCACCCACAAGCCACTTTCCAGTCAGCTCGCCGAAAGTTTTCGCGGCGGTTAGCCGGCGCTTCTCGCGCTGTTTTTCCAGAGCAGGTGACTTGCCTTGTGCGACGGTCTTTTTGGCATCAATCAGCTTTTCGCGAGCTAACGCCAGAGAAATACCGGCAGGTCCGTACCTGCCGATCGTCAGAGTTTCGCGACGTCCGTTGAGACGGTAGTCGTAGCGGAAGGTGACGGTACCGCTGGGCGATACCGTTACGTACATCCCGTCGCGATCAGAAGCCTTATAAATCTTGGACTTAGGCTTGAGGTTCCGCAGTGCGGTGTCGGTAAGCATCGAGGTTTTTCTCCTGTTTCTTGACGGCTTTTACCGTCAGGGGCCAGGAGACCTGCTGATGCCGGGAAAGCCGCATGAAACAAGCTTTCCCGAGCAGACCTTTACCGTCAAAGACGGTTTAGGTCTGGATAGTGAACGGGACGGTCTTAATCCGGCCTTCAGTTCTTACCGCCAGTTCCACCGCCAACCTGTTCTGCTGGCCTGCGATAGTCACCGATAGCGGCCGTAACATATTTGCTTTTAAATCAACACGTTACGGCGTCTTTTCGATAGCTGACGATAGTCCCCGAAGGACCTGATTTCACTCCCACTCGATAGTCGCCGGCGGCTTGCTCGACACGTCGTAGGTGACCCGGGAGATACCGGCGATCTCGTTGATGATGCGGTTCGAGACCTTCTCCAGCAGTTCATAGGGCAGGTGCGCCCAGCGCGCGGTCATGAAGTCGATGGTCTCCACCGCGCGCAGGGCGACGACCCAGGCGTAGCGACGGCCGTCGCCGACCACGCCGACCGATTTCACCGGCTGGAACACCACGAACGCCTGGCTGGTCTTGTGGTACCAGTCGAAGGCGCGCAGTTCCTCGATGAAGATGTGGTCGGCCTGGCGCAGCAGGTCGGCGTACTCCTTCTTCACCTCGCCGAGGATGCGCACGCCCAGGCCCGGTCCGGGGAACGGGTGGCGGTAGACCATGTCGTAGGGCAGGCCCAGCTCCAGGCCGATCTTGCGCACTTCGTCCTTGAACAGTTCGCGCAGCGGCTCGACCAGTTCGAACTGCATGTCCTCCGGCAGGCCGCCGACGTTGTGGTGCGACTTGATCACGTGGGCCTTGCCGGTCTTGGCGCCGGCCGACTCGATCACGTCGGGGTAGATGGTGCCCTGGGCGAGGAACTTCACGTCCTGCAGCTTGGTGGCTTCTTCGTCGAAGACTTCGATGAAGGTGCGGCCGATGATCTTGCGCTTCTCTTCCGGGTCGGCGACGCCGGCCAGGCGACCGAGGAACTTGTCCTCGGCGTTGGCGCGGATCACCTTCACGCCCATGTTCTCGGCGAACATGGCCATCACCTGGTCGCCTTCGTGCAGGCGCAGCAGGCCGTTGTCGACGAACACGCAGGTCAGTTGGTCGCCGATGGCCTTGTGCAGCAGCGCGGCGACCACCGAGGAGTCCACGCCGCCGGAGAGGCCGAGCAGGACCTTGGAGGAACCGACCTGGGCGCGCACGGTGGCGATGGCGTCGTCGACGATGTTCGACGGGGTCCACAGCGCGGCGCAACCACAGATGTCGAGGACGAAGCGCGAGAGAATGCGCAGGCCCTGCTTGGTGTGGGTGACTTCCGGGTGGAATTGCACGCCGTAGTAGGCGCGGGCATCGTCGGCCATGGCGGCGATCGGGCAGCTCGGGGTGCTGGCCAGGATGTGGAAACCGGCCGGCATCTCGGTGACCTTGTCGCCGTGGCTCATCCACACGTCGAGGCCGAGCACGCCGTCGTCGTCCACGTGGTCCTCGATGCCGTCCAGCAGGCGCGCCTTGCCGACCACGTCGACGCGGGCGTAGCCGAACTCGCGCAGGTCGGAGCCCTGCACCTTGCCGCCCATCTGCTCGGCCATGGTCTGCATGCCGTAGCAGATGCCGAACAGCGGCACCTTCAGGTCGAACACCGCCTGCGGCGCGCGCGGGCTGTCGGCTTCGTGCACCGACTCGGGACCGCCGGCGAGGATGATGCCGCGCGGCGCGAAGGCGATGATCGCCTCGTTGCTCATGTCGAAGGGATGGATTTCGCAATACACGCCGATCTCGCGCACGCGGCGGGCGATCAGTTGGGTGTACTGGGAGCCGAAATCGAGGATCAGGATACGGTGGGCGTGAATGTCTTGGGACATGGCCATCTCTCGCTACGGAATTCGAAAACGACACGGGGCTGAATCGAACAGCCCCGTGCAGCACTCATTTCAATCAGCCTCAACCAACCCGGTAGTTGGGGGCTTCCTTGGTGATCTGGACGTCGTGGACATGGGACTCGGCCATGCCCGCGCCGGTGATCCGGACGAACTGCGGCTGCGTGCGCATCTGCTGGATGTCGGCGCTGCCGGTGTAGCCCATGGCGGCGCGCAGGCCGCCCATCAGCTGGTGGACGATGGCGGACAGGGCGCCCTTGTACGGCACGCGACCCTCGATGCCTTCCGGCACCAGCTTCTCGGCGCCGGCGGAGGCGTCCTGGAAGTAGCGGTCGGACGAGCCCTGGGAGCCGGACATGGCGCCCAGCGAACCCATGCCGCGGTAGGACTTGTAGGAACGGCCCTGGAACAGCTCGATCTCGCCCGGCGCTTCCTCGGTACCGGCGAACATCGAGCCCATCATCACACAGTAGGCGCCGGCGACCATGGCCTTGGCCAGGTCGCCGGAGAAGCGGATGCCGCCGTCGGCGATCAGCGGTACGCCGGTGCCTTCGAGGGCGGCGGCGACGTTGGCGATGGCAGAGATCTGCGGCACGCCGACACCGGCGACGATGCGGGTGGTGCAGATCGAGCCCGGACCGATGCCGACCTTGACCGCGTCGGCGCCAGCCTCGGCGAGGGCCTTGGCGGCCTCGGCGGTGGCGATGTTGCCGCCGATCACCTGGACGTCCGGGAAGGTCTGCTTGACCCAGCGCACACGCTCGATCACGCCCTTGGAGTGGCCGTGGGCGGTGTCCACCACCACCACGTCGACCCCGGCGGCGACCAGCGCGGCAACGCGCTCGCCGGTATCGGCGCCGGTGCCGACGGCGGCGCCGACGCGCAGGCGGCCCTGCTCGTCCTTGGACGCCAGCGGGTAGGTCTTGGCCTTCTCGATGTCACGGAAGGTCACCAGGCCACGCAGGTAGAAGTTCTCGTCGACTACCAGCATCTTCTCGATGCGGTTCTCGTAGAGCTTGGCCTTCATCTCTTCCAGCGGGGTGCCTTCGCGGGCGGTGACCAGCTTGTCCTTCGGGGTCATGATCGCGGCGACGGTATCGCCGGCGTTCGGCTTCACCCGCAGGTCGCGACCGGTGACGATACCGACCAGTTCGCCCTGCTCCACCACCGGGAAGCCGGAGAAGCCGTACTCGCGGGCCATCTGCAGCAGTTCGATGATCTTGGTCGAAGGGGTCACGGTGACCGGGTCGCGGACGATGGCCGTCTCGTGCTTCTTGACCTTGCGGACTTCCGCGGCCTGCTGCTCGATGCCCATGTTCTTGTGGATGATGCCGATGCCGCCTTCCTGGGCCATGGCGATGGCCAGGCGGGCTTCGGTCACGGTATCCATCGCGGCGGATACCAGCGGGATGTTCAGTTCGATGCCGCGGGTCAGGCGAGTTTTCAAACTCACGTCCTTGGGCAGGACTTCGGAATAACCGGGGATCAGAAGGACGTCGTCGAAAGTCAGGGCTTCTTGACTGATTCGCAGCATGGCGGGCGCTCCCAGACGGGAAAAATGGAAGCGCGACATTATACCCAGCCACGCGCTTCCGCTCAACGCAGTTGATCGCCGAAAACGGCGAATGGGCAAATATCTTGCAAGGCGCCCGCCAGGCCCCGTTCCGCCTGTCCTATCCCGCATTTGCAGGATGGCAGCGCGGCGGCGGATGGCCGGATACTGCGTACGTCACCCAGCGACCGCCCAGGCGGCGGGACGCCGATTCCAAGAACTATAAAAGTGGGACGGGGGAGAGAATGAAAGGGAGCACTGACCCGCATTCGTCATCCGCAGCCTTGCTCGCGGCGTTCGGCGCCGCCGTGCTGGACATCAACCGGCTGGCGCGCGACAAGACCCTGGAGCGTTTCCATCGCACCGCGCTGGAACGTCTGCAGCAACTGGTGCCGTTCCAGCGTGCCTGGTGGGGCCGCGCGGCGCTGATCGACGGCGTGCCGGTGGAGCACAGCGCACATCTGTTCAACCTCGAAGAGCACTATGTCGAGGACTGGAAATCGATCAGCCACGACGACATCACCGTCGGCCTGGTACACGCCCACCCGGGCACCGCCGTGGCCGTCAACATGCAGGCCACCGCCGGGCTGCGCTGGCTTGGCGCGCGTCACGACATCGGTGAGTTGCTCTGCGTGATCCACGTCGACCCGATCACCCGCCTCAGCGACCATGTCGCCCTCTATCGCACGCCTGGCGGCCCGCCCTTCGCGGAACAGGAGAAGCTGCTCCTCGGGCAACTCTCGGCGCACCTGGCCGCGGCCGTCTCGGCCAACCAGATCCGTACCCTGGTGGCCCTGCGCGAATCCCTCGAACGCCAGGCTCTGGCCATGGCGGTATGCGACCGCTACGGCGTGCTGCATTGCGCCGAACGCGGCTTCGTCGACCTGCTGCTCGACGCCTGGCCGGGCTGGACCGGTCCGCAGCTGCCGGAGGAAACCAGCCCGCAGGGCTATCGCGATGCGCGCCTGGTGATCGACTCGCGGCAGGTCGGCGACCTCTACCTGCTCACCGCGCGGCAACCGAGCGCGATCGAACAGTTGAGCAATCGCGAAGGCGACGTCGCCCTGCTGTTCAGCGAAGGCAAGACCTACAAGCAGATCGCCCGCCACCTCGGCCTGGCGCCGAACACCGTGCGCCATCACATACGCACCATCTATTCCAAGCTCGGCGTCAACGACAAGGCGAGCATCGCCCACCTGCTGCACCAGTTCCCGCCTGGCTGACAGCCCTCCACCCCTGCCATCACCGCTTCGACCGCCCCGCCAAGGGCGGCATGGGCGCCCTTTCGCCTGCGAAAAGGCGCAACCACCACCGGCGCGACGAACGCCGGGCACACAACGACCGGGGAGACCGTCACATGACCCACCGCACCGCCTCGATGGCCGTACCGACCGCCAGCGCCCTCGCGCTGCTCGGCATCCAGCTCCTGCTGGGCGCCGAGGCCGGCGCCGCCGACCTCAACGCCCGCGACTTCTTCGGCGCCCCGGCGGGCACCACGCTCGGCGTACTCTACCTGCCGGCGACCCGCGCCCACGAGTTCCACGGGCCGGCCGATCGCAACGGCAAGGCCGAACTCAAGACCAACGCGGTGGCCTACCGCCAGGTGTTCTTCAGCGACATCTGCGGCACTCTCTGCACGCCGCAGTTCATCATTCCCTTCGTCGACATCGATGCGCGCCTGCCCGGCAGCGCCGGGCATACCGGCGAGGCCGGTTTCGGCGATCCCCAGGTCGGCGGCACCCTGTTCTTCATCAACGACCCGGAACGGCGCCGCTACAGCGGCCTGCTGACCCTGATCACCCTGCCGCTGGGCGAGTACCACGCGAAGAACCCCGATGTCTCGCCCGGCGCCAACCGCTGGGGCGCCACCTTCGTCTACAACTACACCCAGGGCATCGGCCGCGACTGGGTGCTGGAAGCCAACCTGGAAGCGCAGTTCTACGCGAAGAACGACGACTACTTCGGCAGCGACCTGGAGCAGAAACCGCTCTATCGCCTGCAGGCCTTCGCCTCCTACGACTTCAGCCAGAGCACCTACGGCGCCCTCAAGCTGGTGCACGCCGATGGCGGCGAACTGAAGCTGCAGGGCCATACCCTCGACGACACCCACCAGCGCTACACCCAACTCGGCTTCGAGCTAGGCCACTGGCTGGACCGGCGCAACAGCCTGATGCTCGGTCTCTCGCGCAACGTCGCCACCGACAATGCGTTCCATGGCAGCCAGGCCCTGTTGCGCCTGGTCCATGTGTTCTGAGGAGGCGCAGCCATGAACGCTTCCGACAAGACCCTCGCCAGCGCCTCTCCGGCGTCCGGCAACCTCGCGCTGCTCGCGGCCATCGTGGTGTTCGCCGCGATCACCCCGACCATCCTGATGACCGCCCCCGCCGTCGCCGCGCAACTGGCGGCCCAGTGGCAACTGAGCCCGGCGCGGGTCGGCGACCTGTTTTCGGTGGAGCTGGGCGCCATGAGCCTGGCGACGCTGCCGGCCTTCCATTGGCTGAAACGCGTCGATTGGCGCCACGCGGCGCTGCTCGCCGGCCTGCTGTTCATCGCCGCCAACCTGGCCTCGGCGCTGGCCGGCAGCTACCCGCTGCTGCTCGCCCTGCGTTTCTGCAGCGCCCTCGCCGGCGGCTCGCTGATGATCCTCTGCCTGTCCAGCGCCGCCAGCACCGCCACCCCGAGCCGGGTCTACGGGCTCTGGGTGATGGGCCAACTGGTGGTCGGCGCCGTCGGCCTGGCACTGCTGCCGGCGCTGTTCGAACGCTTCGGCCTGGCCGCCTGCTACCTGTTGCTGGCCGGCCTGATGGGCCTCGCCCTACCGTTGTCGCGGGCCTTCCCCAGTGGCAGCCCGCCAGCGGAAGCCCGCGCCAGTACCGGCGCGGTTCACTCGCGACTGCGGGTCGGGCTGGGTATCCTCGCCGTGCTCACCTTCTATATCAGCCTCAGCGGCGTCTGGACCTTCATCGGCGCCATCGCCGAAGGCGCGGGGATCGGTGCCGGCGCCAGCGGCGAGGTACTCGCCGTCGCCACCCTGATGGGCATCGCCGGGGCGGCCTGCGCCTCCTTCATCGGCAACCGCCTGCCGCGCGACCTGATGCTGCTCGGCGGCTACCTGGCGATGGCCGCGGCGATCCTCCTGCTGATCGGCCAGCCACCGCTGGCGCGCTTCGCCCTGGCCGCGCTGCTGTTCAAGTTCACCTGGACCTTCGCCCTGCCGTTCATCCTCGCCTGCCTCGCCGATCTGGACCGCTCCGGCCGCCTGATGAACGCCTCCAACCTGGTCATCGGCGGCGGGCTGGCCATCGGCCCGGCGCTGGCCGGACGACTCATCGAAAGCAGCGGCGGTTTCCTCCCGCTGCTGCCGATCGCCGCCGGCCTGGCCGGCCTCTCGCTGCTGCTGGCCCTGGCCTGCCGGCCACGCTGAAACCCTTTCTCGAACCACGGATACCCGCCATGACCCGACGTACCGCTTTCTTCTTCGACGAACTCTGCCTCTGGCACGCCGCCGGCCCGCACGCGCTGACCCTGCCGGTCGGCGGCTGGGTGCAACCGCCTGCCGCCGCCGGACACGCCGAATCACCGGAAACCAAGCGCCGGCTGAAAAGCCTGCTCGACGTGTCCGGCCTGACCGCCCGCCTGCAACTGCGCAGCGCACCGCCGGCGAGCGACGAGGACCTGCTGCGCGTGCATCCGGCGCACTATCTGGAACGCTTCAAGGCGTTGAGCGACGCCGGCGGCGGCAGCCTCGGCCAGGACGCGCCGATCGGCCCAGGCAGCTACGAGATCGCCCGACTCTCCGCCGGCCTGGCCATCGCCGCGCTGGACGCGGTGCTCGCCGGCGAGGCGGACAACGCCTACTCGCTGTCGCGGCCGCCAGGTCATCACTGCCTGCCGGACCAGGCGATGGGCTTCTGTTTCTTCGCCAACATCGCCGTGGCCATCGAGGCGGCCAAGGCGCGCCACGGCGTCGAGCGGGTCGCGGTGCTGGACTGGGACGTGCACCACGGCAACGGCACCCAGGCGATCTACTACCGGCGCGACGACGTGTTGAGCATTTCCCTGCATCAGGACGGCTGCTTCCCGCCTGGCTACAGCGGCGCCGAAGACATCGGCGAGGATCGCGGTCGTGGCTTCAACCTCAACGTGCCGCTGCTTCCCGGCGGCGGTCACGACGCCTACATGCAGGCCATGCAACGCATCGTGTTGCCGGCGCTGGAGCGCTTCCGCCCGCAATTGATCGTGGTCGCCAGTGGCTTCGACGCCAACGCGGTGGACCCGCTGGCACGCATGCAACTGCACAGCGACAGCTTCCGTGCGATGACCGCGATGGTTCGCGACGCGGCCGAGCGGCATGCCGGCGGACGCCTGGTGGTGGTCCACGAAGGCGGCTACTCGGAAGCCTACGTGCCGTTCTGCGGCTTGGCTGTGATCGAAGAACTCAGCGGCGTGCGCAGCGCGGTGCGCGACCCGCTGCGCGACTTCATCGAGTTGCAGCAGCCCAACGCGGCGTTCCGCGACTTCCAGCGCCAGCGCCTCGAAGAGCTGGCCGCACAGTTCGGCCTGTGCCCGGCGCAGCCGCTTCAAGCGGCCAGGTAGCGCCCGACCAGCGCCAGGCCGCTGCACAGCACCAGCCAGGTGACCAGGCGGACGAAGGCTTCACGCGACAGACGCAGGGTCACCCGACGGCCGATCCACAGGCCCAGCGCCATGCCCGGCAGCAGGCAGGCGGCGAGCAGCCAGGGCTCGCGCGCGGCATACAGCCCGCCGAGCAGGAACAGCCCCAGGCGGACGAAGGTGCTACAACCGATCAGCGCGCTCTGGGTGGCGCGCATCTGCTCCTTGCTCGCCAGGCGTCCGTTCAGGTACAGCGAATAAAGGAAGCCGCCGCTGCCGAACAACGCGCCGAACAGCCCGCCGAAGACACCGAAGGGCAACGCCCAGGTCGCCCGCCAGCGCGGCTGGCCGCGTGGCTGGAGGAACAGCGCGTAGAGCGCATAGAGACTGACGAACACGCCGAGGGCCAGCATCAGCAGCTCCGAGCGTAGCGCCAGAAGTCCGTACGCCCCGAGCGCACAGCCCAGCAGCATGCAGGGCAGCAGACGCTTGAGCTCAGTGACGGCGATCTGCCGCCGCGCCGGCAGCCAGTTGCCGAACGACGCGCTGAAATCCAGCAGGACCAGCAGCGGAATGATCTGCGACAGCGGCAGCACCCCGGCCAGCAACGGGCCGGCGACCAGCGCGGTGCCGAAGCCGGCGATGCCGAACACCACATAGGCGAGGACGATGGCCAGTTCGACCAGCAGCCATTGCCATAGGCTGAACGGCAGGGCGGCGAACAGGACTGACGGATCGAGCGAGGACATGGCGGCTTCCGGAACGACGACCTGCGCACTCTAGCGAGCGCAACGGCACGCCAGCCAATACAATCCGAGTCCTGTAGCCATCTCGAAAAGGCATGGAAAGTCTTCCGATGATCTCTTTGCGGCAACTCCATTATTTCGTCGAAATCGTCGAGTCCGGCGGCTTCAGCCGTGCCGCCGAACGCCTGTTCGTCGCCCAGTCGGCGCTCAGCCGGCAGGTGCGCGAACTGGAGGACAGCATCGGCACCCCACTGCCTGTCTCTTATACCATCT
>NZ_SCND01000223.1:0-10319 GCF_005503585.1 Pseudomonas sp. 2VD | reverse complement strand
ACCAGATGCCGAAGCCCATGGCGAAAGCGCCGCCGATCAGCCTGGAGAGCGCCTCGCGGCCTTTCGCCAGGGTCACCCGGCCGGCCATGTCGAGAGCGGTGTAGGACGCCAGGATGGCCACAATCAGGGAAAAGGCGACAAGAACCTGGTTGTAGCTGCTGATAAGCATGAAAGCGTCCGAACGGGATAGCGGGAGAGAAGTGGTTGATATCAACCTGACATTATTGCACGAGTCGCTTTCGCCAATGCCATCGGGCAGGACCAACGGTCGCCGGCGCAGGCGGAATCTTGCTCAACGGCCGGGCCTTTTGTACAGCGCTTTGTCTGCCGCCGGTCGCCGCCCGCCGGGGCAGGCGGCGGAAAGCTCGGCAGCGCTGGCAGGTTGACGCTACCCTGAAAGAAGCCATGGTCGTCCGATCTTCCTCTGGCTTGATCAAAAAAACTCTCATGATCGCCGACGATGGCTTCAGCTGAATGGGGAATCGGTGAACTTTCTGAATGTCTCGACAGGAGGTGCGTCTCATGGAAAAGCCCTTCTCGGATGATGTCAGCGTGAATGTCCTGCGTCGCATGAAAGAAGGCGGCTTCGACTTCGCGCGCATCCATCCCATCGACTTCTTCGCCATCTTTCCCAGTGAGCGGGAGGCCCGCCAGGCAGCGGGCCAGTTTCGCGGCGAATCCCTCAGGGCCCAGGTCGTCGCTCGCGACGATGGCTCCTGGAACCTGCAGGTCAGCAAGGTGATGTACGCCACCCATGCCGCCATCGGTGCCTTCGAACACGACCTGGAGGAAGTCGTGGTGCCGCTGGGCGGCGTGCTGGACGGGTGGGGCGTGACCCAGGAGGTCACTTCGCTGCGTCCGTGACGGCGGCGGGACCCCGGCCGCGATCCTGGGCCGGGGCTCCTGCGTCGGGCTTTCCTTCCTCGAAGGCTTTCCTTCAGACTGGGGAAGGAGGTAAGCCATGAGCGATATTCTGATCCTGACCCATGCCGAGTTCTGTCCGCCAGGCCATCTGGGTGCCGTGCTGGCGGCGCGCGGCCTGGACTTCCGCGTGATCCGCGCCGACCTCGGCGAACTCGCCGGTCTCGACGCCGAACGCCCGCGAGCGGTGGCGATCATGGGTGGGCCGATGAGCGTCAACGACGACCTGCCCTGGTTGCGCGACGAACTGGCGCTGCTGCGTCGCTTCATCGAGCGGCGCATCCCGCTGATCGGCCATTGCCTCGGCGGCCAGTTGCTGGCCCGCGCCCTGGGCGCGACGGTGCGGCACCAGCCCTACACCGAAATGGGCTGGCAGCCCATGCAGCGGGAAAGCCGCGACAGTCCATGGCTGGCCGGGCTGCCGGAGCGCTTCTCGATCTTCCAGTGGCACGGCGATGCCTTCGACCTGCCGCAGGGCGCCGAGCGCCTGCTGTCCAGCCCGTGGTGCGAGAACCAGGGGTTTTCCTGGGGCGATCACGTACTCGGCCTGCAAGGCCATCCGGAAATGACCGAGGAACTGGTGCGGCGCTGGATCGCCGGCTGGCCGCACCTGCTCGATCCCTCCCAGCCCAGCCAGCAATCCGCCGAGGACATGCTGGCCGGGTTGCCTGCCAAGGTTGCCGGGCTGAATCGGGTGGCCGAGGGTTTCTACCGTCATTGGCTGTCGCTGATCGATTGACCTTCCCGGCCGCGGGCGCCTCCCTGGCACTACCGCCGGTCCGCTTTATCGCTCGTTCGAGCGAGACGGCTGTCTGCATGGAAGGGAGGGGAGAAGCCGTCTCCCTTCCGGGTCTGTTCTAGACTTATCGGTCCCACAGGTCGCTTCGCGATCGGCAGGTCGATGCCGGTCCGTGGCCGCGGGGCGCGCATGCCGTCGAACGGGGCGCCCTTCCTCTCCCTGTGGGCAGGATGCACCAGACTGGGGCGAACCCGCCGCGCCGACCCTGCGAATCGCCGACGAGCCGTGATCCGCGCGCTGGCACGGGCTTTGCGAGTTCCCCATCGTTCGTGACGACAAGGAGTCCGGCATGGCACGCATGTTTTACGACGAGATGCACGATGCTGGCGGCGAATGCCGCTCGCATTATCGGGAATTCGCTCGCTGGCTGGCCGACACCCCTGAAGAGCAATTGCTGCAACGCCGGCGCGAAGCCGACCTGCTGTTCCACCGCGCCGGCATCACCTTCACCCTGTACGGCGACGAGCAGGGCACCGAGCGCCTGATCCCCTTCGACACCATCCCGCGCAGCATTCCCGCGGCGGAGTGGGCGCACATCGAGGCCGGCTGCATCCAGCGCGTCCAGGCGCTGAACCTGTTCCTCGCCGATCTCTACCACGAACAGCGCATCCTCAAGGCCGGCGTGATTCCTGCCGAGCAGGTCCTGGCCAACGACCAGTACCAACTGGCGATGCAGGGACTGGACCTGCCGGGCAACGTCTACGCGCACATTGCCGGGGTCGACCTGGTCCGCGACGGCAGCGGCAACTACTACGTGCTGGAGGACAACCTGCGCACGCCCAGCGGTGTTTCCTACATGCTGGAAAACCGCAAGATGATGATGCGCCTGTTCCCCGAGCTGTTCGTCCGCCAGCGCGTGGCGCCGATCGACCACTACCCGGACCTGCTGCTCGACACCCTCAAGCGGGCCAGTGACGTCGAATCGCCGAGCGTGGTGGTATTGACGCCGGGACGTTTCAACAGCGCCTACTTCGAACACGCCTTCCTCGCCCGCGAGATGGGCGTGGAACTGGTCGAAGGCGCCGATCTGTTCGTCCGCGACGAGCGGGTCTACATGCGCACGACGGCCGGACCGCAACCGGTGGACGTGATCTACCGAAGGATCGACGACGCCTTCCTCGACCCGCTGGCGTTCAACCCGGATTCGCTGCTCGGCGTGCCCGGCCTGCTGGCCGCCTACCGGGCCGGCAACCTGGTGCTGGCCAACGCGATCGGTACCGGGGTGGCCGACGACAAGTCGATCTATCCCTACGTGCCGGACATGATCCGCTTCTACCTCGGCGAAGACCCGCTGCTGCACAACGTGCCGACCTGGCAATGTCGCAAGCCGAAGGAACTGGCGCACGTCCTGGCGCACCTGCCGGAGCTGGTGGTGAAGGAGACCCAGGGCTCCGGTGGCTACGGCATGCTGGTTGGGCCGGCGGCCAGCCGGGAGGAAATCGAGCTGTTCCGCGAGCGCCTGAAGGCTCGTCCGGAGGCCTATATCGCGCAACCGACGCTGTCCCTGTCGACCTGTCCGACCTTCGTCGAGAGCGGCGTCGCGCCGCGCCATATCGACCTGCGGCCGTTCGTCCTGTCGGCACCGGATCGGGTCCGCCTGGTGCCTGGCGGGCTGACCCGGGTGGCGTTGCGCGAAGGCTCGCTGGTGGTCAACTCGTCCCAGGGCGGCGGCACCAAGGACACCTGGGTGGTGGAGGAATAAGCATGCTCAGCCGGACCGCTTCCGACCTGTACTGGATGTCGCGCTACCTGGAGCGCGCGGAGAACCTTGCCCGCATGCTCGACGTCAGCTACTCGCTGTCGCTGTTGCCGCAGGACCGCAACGGCGGCGGCCTGGACGAACTGGCCATGCCGCTGCTGATCACCGGCACCCTCGACGCCTACCTGGAGCGCCACGGCGAACTGGCCGCCGAGCGCCTCCTGAGTTTCTTCGCCCTCGACCCGGACAACCCGGCGAGCATCTACAGCTGCCTGGCCGCAGCGCGCGCCAGTGCCCATGCGGTACGCGGGCGGATCACCCTGGACATGTGGGAGAACATCAACGCCACCTGGCTGGAAATGCGCGGCATCGCCGCCGAGGGCATCCTGCGCTATGGCATCAGTCGCTTCTGCGAATGGGTGAAGGACCGCTCGCACCTGTTCCGCGGCGCGACCTTCGCCACCAGCATGCGCAACGATGCGTTCCGCTTCATCCGTCTCGGAACCTTCATCGAACGCGCCGACAATACCTTGCGCCTGCTCGATGCGCGCTACCAGACCCAGGGCGAAGCGGCGCTCGCCGGGGCGGACGAGGGCACCGCGCGCGGCTACTACCAGTGGAGCGCGCTGCTGCGGGCGCTATCCGCCTTCGAGGGCTACACCGAGCTGTACCGCGCCTCGCCCAACGCGCGCAACATCGCCGAATTGCTGCTGTTGCGCGAGGACGTGCCGCGTTCGCTGCTGTCCTGCATCGAGGAACTGAGCGAGATCCTTTCCGGCCTGCCCGGCGTCAACGGCCGGCCGGCGCAGCGCCTGGCCGCCGAGCTGGAGGCGCGGGTGCGCTACACCGGCATCGACGAGGTGCTGGAGCAGGGCCTGCATACCTGGATCACCGACTACATCCTGCTGGTTCGCCAGTTGGCCAACGCCATTCACAGCTCCTACCTGGAGGCCGCATGAGACTCTCGATCACCCACGACACCACCTATCGCTACGAAGACCGGGTGCGCGCCAGCATCCAGTACCTGCGCCTGACCCCGCAGGACAGCGAGCGCCAGCACGTGGTCGATTGGCGCCTGGACCTGCCGCGCCCGGCGCGGCCGCTGCGCGATCCGTACGGCAACATCCTGCACGTCCTGACCCTGGACGAACCGCATGAGTCGGTCCTGATCGCCGCCCACGGCCTGGTCGAGATCGATGAGGAGCGCGAGGTCGAGCACGATCGCCAGTCGCCGTTGCCGTTCCTGCGCAGCACCCGCCTGACCGGCGCCGATGCCGAGATGCGCGCCTTCGCCGAACGCGCCATGGGCGGCCGCAAGGACCGCGGCGGCCTGCTCGACCTGATGCATGCGCTGCACGAGCATATCCTCTACCAGCCGGGGGCGACCCGCGTCGACAGCACCGCCATCGAGGCCTTCGGCGCACGGGCCGGGGTCTGCCAGGACCATGCCCATGCCTTCCTCGCCTGCATCCGCAGCCAGGGTGTGCCGGGGCGCTATGTCTCCGGCTACCTCTACACCGAGGACGACACGCACCTGGCCAGCCATGCCTGGGCCGAGGCCTGGCTCGGCGACGGCTGGTACAGCTTCGACGTGACCAACCGGCTCGGCCGTCCGGAGCGCCATCTCAAGCTGGCCGTCGGCCTCGACTACCTGGATGCCTGCCCGGTGCGCGGCTTGCGCCGTGGCGGCGGTTGCGAGCAGATGCATGCGCGGGTGCTGGTCAGCGCGCCGCTGCTGCAGGTGCAGCAACAGTGACGATCCATTGCGCGCCTGGCGTTATCGGCGATTGCCTTTACGCTTGAGGGGCGGGGACGGACGGAATAAGGAAGATTCGAGATGACCTACTGTGTCGCGATGCACCTGGCCGACGGCTTGGTGTTCGCCTCCGATTCGCGGACCAACGCCGGGATCGACCATATCGCCACCTTCCGCAAGCTGTTCACCTTCGGCACGCCCGGCGAGCGCCTGCTGGTGGTGCAGACGGCCGGCAACCTGGCGACCTCGCAATCGGTGATCAACCTGCTGCAGCAGCGCATCCGCCGGGACGGCGCCAGCCTGCTCAACGTGCCCTCGGTCTACGACGCCACGGCGCTGATCGCCGAGACCACCCGCGAGGTGATGGCCCGCGACGGCGGCAATCTGGCCGGCAATACCGACCTGAGCTGCTCCTTCCTGGTCGGCGGGCAGATCGCCGGCGGACCGCCGGCGCTGTACAGCATCTACCCCCAGGGCAACTTCATCCAGGCCACGCCGGACACGCCTTTCCTGCAACTGGGCGAAAGCAAGTACGGCAAGCCGATCCTCGACCGCAACCTGACTTTCGACACGCCGCTGGAGCAGGCCCTGCGCTGCGCGCTGGTGTCGTTCGACTCGACCATCCGCAGCAACCTCTCGGTGGGCATGCCGCTGGACCTGCTGGTCTACCACCGCGACAGCCTGATCCTGCCGGAGGGCTACCGGGTCACCGAGGACGACGCCTATTTCAGCGCCATCCGCCGCCAGTGGAGCGCCGGCCTGCACGACTTGCTGGAGCGCCTGCCGTCGCCGCCCTCGGCGTACAACATCTGACGCCGCTTCAGCCGGCCGCGCCCGCTTTGCGGCCGGCCATGTGGCGCAGGTAGCCGATCAGCTGGCGCAACTCCTGGTCGTCGATCACCCGTTCCGGGAACGCCGGCATCTTCGCCTGTGGCCATTGCCGCAGCGCCTGCGGGTCGCGGATGTAGCGGGCGAGGAATTGCGGCTGGAAGTACTCGGTGGGGTTGTACGGCAGGTTCAGGTCCGGGCCGAACTGGGCGTCGCCGGCACCGTTGAGACGGTGGCAGGCCAGGCAGTTCTTCTGGAACACGGCGAAGCCGGCGCGCACTTCCGCGCTGGCGTCGGCGGCCGGCAGCAGGGCCGGGAAGCGTTCGGCCAGAGGGGGCTGATAGCGGATGCGGACGACCTGGAAGGGCCATTGCTCCGGACCGATGCGTTTTTCCTCGGGTTTGCTCCAGACCAGATAGAACGGCCCGGCGGACGGCTTGCCGGCGCCCAACGGCGGCCAGGGGCGCTGCGGATCCTCTATCGCCAGCCAGGCTTGCGAGCCCTGTTCGGCGAGCAGCGGGGCGGCCGGCAACTCGGCGGCGAAGCCATCGCTGGCCACGGCCTGCAAATGGTCTTCGGGATGCACGCCTTTCAACAAGGCCGCCAGTGGCACGGCGCGGTAGCGCATGTTCCGGCGGTAGGCGACGTCGGCCGGGATGTCCAGGTCGCGGGCCTGCGGATGCCTGAGCAGTTCTTCGCTGCTCCAGGTCTGCGTGCCCCCCGGCAGTTCCAGGCGGAGCTCGGCGGCCCAGGCGGCAGCCACAGGGAAGAGCAGGGCACCTAGCAACGCCAGGCGCGGGAGAGTGACAGGCATGCGGGTTCCTCGTGCATCCGCCGGTTATGACATGGAGCGAGAGATTGGCACGGAACGGGGGCCTCGCGGTAGCATGCGGGCCATTGCATAGCTGGCTAACCAAGGGGTTCCCGTGCTCGCCGAGTTGTTCGCCGTGATGGCGCCCGTGCTGTTCGGCGCCGGTGTCGGTTATGTCTGGGTCCGTCTCGGACACGCCTATCCGACCGAGTTCGTTTCGCGCATCGTGTTCAACATCGGTTCGCCATGCCTGATCCTCGCCACCCTGGCGCATACCCGGGTGGACCTGCACAGCTTCGGCCGGATGGCCCTGGCCAGCGCGCTGATCTGCGTCTGCATGGCTGCGCTGGGCTGGGCGGCGGCGCGCCTCGGGCGCCAGGAGTGGCAGGTGCTGGTGCCGGCCTACAGCTTCCCGAATGTCGGCAACATGGGCCTGCCGGTGTGCCTGTATGCGTTCGGCGAGGCGGGGATGACCCTGGCGGTGGCGTTCTACCTGATCATGTCGATCGGCAACTTCAGCCTCGGCGTGTTCTGGATGAGCGGCGAGCGCTCCTGGCGCTCGCTGCTGGGCAATCCGATCCTGCTCAGCGTGCTGCTGGCCTTGTTGTTGATGGGGCTCGACCTGCAACTGCCGCGCTGGATGGCGAATACCGTCGACCTGATGGCCGGGCTGACCATTCCGCTGATGCTGATCACCCTCGGCGTGTCCCTGGCCAGCATCCGTCCGCGGCAACTGGGCAATGGCTTCTTCTATGGCGGCCTGCGTCTTCTGCTGGGGGCGCTGGTGGGCTGGTCGGTGGCGCTGGCGTTGCAATTGCCGCCGCTGGCGCAGGGGGTGCTGGTGGTGCAATCGTCGATGCCGGTGGCGGTGTTCAACTATCTCTACGCCTTGCGCGGCAATCGTTCGCCGGATCAGGTCGCCAGCCTGGTGCTGTGTTCGACCTTGCTGTCGTTCGCCTTCATTCCGCTGCTGCTGACCTGGTGGCTGCCTGCGCTGCGCTGACCGCAAGGCGGTGCGCAGCGTGCAGGCAGCAGGGTGCCCTAGCGGATCAGACTGTTAAGGTTGGGAAGGATCAGGATGACTGTGGTGGCGAAGACGATGAGGCTCGCTTGCCGCCATCTTTTTGGCTGCTCGTTCAACATGGCCTGTCTGCCTTTCTTGTTGTCGGGTGGCTGCCTGCTCCGCGCTACGGCCCGGCGGAACGGCTTGCCACGCAGTGGCGTACTCTTCGGTCGGCCCGGCATCCCCGGCGTCGACCTCCCTTTCGAACGCTTGCATGAATCAGTCTAAGCCCCGGCCTGCGCGGGCTTAGACCACTTGGATACAAGCTGCTCCGGTCTAGACATATTCCCTCTATATGACAGCGTGGTGACGGCTCTGGCGTGCGTCTCGACCGTTCGTCCGGTGTCCGGGTTTCCGGTCGAAAGATGGCATGGTGCTATCTTCCCGGCGTTGCAGGCTGAGCTGGGCGGTCAATCAGCCTGAGCGGTTCGGTCATTGTCCCGCAGGCGAGCCTGTTTAAGGTAGGCGGAGGCCCGCTCGGCCGGACGAGAACAGGATAAGAGAGACCGCCATGACCGACGCATTCATTTACGACGCCGTGCGTACTCCCCGCGGCAAGGGCAAGAAGGATGGCGCGCTGCACAGCGTCAAGCCGGTGAACCTGATGGCCGGGCTGTTGCGCGCGGTCCAGCGGCGCAACGACCTGGATACCACCCAGGTCGACGATATCGTGCTCGGCTGCGTGACGCCGGTGGGCGACCAGGGCGCCGATATCGCCAAGACCGCGGCGCTGGTGGCCGACTGGGACGAACAGGTTGCCGGCGTGCAGATCAACCGTTTCTGCGCCTCCGGCCTGGAGGCGGTGAACCTGGGTGCGATGAAGGTACGCTCCGGTTTCGAGGACCTGGTCCTGGTCGGCGGCGTCGAGTCCATGTCACGCGTGCCGATGGGCTCCGACGGCGGCGCCTGGGCACTGGATCCGGAAACCAACCTGCACACCAGCTTCGTCCCGCAAGGGATCGGCGCCGACCTGATCGCCACCCTGGAAGGCTTCAGTCGCGCCGATGTCGATGCCTTCGCCCTGCGCTCCCAGCAGAAGGCCGCCAAGGCCCGCGCCGAAGGGCTGTTCGGCAAGTCGCTGGTGCCGGTCGCCGACCAGAACGGCATCGTCCTGCTCGACCACGATGAGTTCATTCGCGCCGACTCCACCCTGGAAGGGCTCGCCGCGCTCAAGCCGAGTTTCGAGATGATGGGGCAGATGGGCTTCGACGCCACCGCGCTGCGCAAGTACAGCCAGGTCGAGCGCATCGAGCACGTGCATACGCCGGGCAACAGCTCGGGGATCGTCGACGGCGCCAGCGCCATGCTCATCGGCTCCGAGGCCAAGGGCCGCGAACTGGGCCTGAAGGCGCGGGCGCGGATCGTCGCTACCGCGGTGACCTCCACCGACCCCACCATCATGCTTACCGGCCCCGCGCCGGCGACCCGCAAGGCCCTGGCCAAGGCCGGCCTGAAGGTGGAAGACATCGACCTGTTCGAAGTCAACGAGGCGTTCGCTTCGGTGGTGATGAAATTCATGAAGGACATGGGCGTGGCGGAAAGCAAGGTCAACGTCAACGGCGGCGCCATCGCCATGGGCCACCCGCTCGGCGCCACCGGCTGCATCATCCTCGGCACGCTGCTCGACGAACTGGAGCGGCGCAACCTGCGCTACGGCCTGGCCACCCTCTGCGTAGGTGGCGGCATGGGCATCGCCACCATCATCGAGCGCGTGTGAAGGGAGAACCGGAATGACTGACGCTATCCGTTACGAAAAAGGCCAGGACAACGTCGTCGTCCTGACCATGGACATGCCCGGGCAGAGCGCCAACACCATGAACGGTGTCTACCGCGAGGCGATGGCGAAGACCATCGCGCGGCTGGAGGCGGAGAAAGAGGGGATCGCCGGCGTGGTGCTGACCTCGGCGAAGAAGACCTTCTTCGCCGGCGGCGATCTCAACGAGCTGATCAAGGTCACCAAGGCCGACGCCCCGGCCTTCTACCAGGGCATCCTCGAACTCAAGGGCCAACTGCGGCGCCTGGAGACCCTCGGCAAGCCGGTGGTCGCCGCGATCAACGGCGCTGCGCTGGGCGGCGGCTGGGAGATCTGCCTGGCCTGCCATCACCGCATCGCCCTGGACAATCCCGGCGTGCAGCTCGGCCTGCCGGAGGTGACTCTCGGCCTGTTGCCGGGCGGCGGCGGGGTGGTACGTATGGTGCGCCTGCTTGGCCTGGAGAAAGCCCTGCCGTACCTCGCCGAAGGCAAGAAGGTGCGTCCGGCGGAAGCGCTCAAGGCCGGGCTGATCCACGAACTGGCCGACAGCCCCGAGGAAATGCTGGAGAAGGCCCGCGCCTGGATCCTCGCCAACCCGGCGGCGAAGCAGCCCTGGGACAGCGCCGGCTACAAGATTCCCGGCGGTACGCCTGCCAGTCCCAACGTGGCGCAGATGCTGGCCATCGCAC
>NZ_SCND01000222.1:0-10379 GCF_005503585.1 Pseudomonas sp. 2VD | reverse complement strand
TGCTGGCCCTGCTCGACCACCGCGACCTGGAACAGGTACGCCTGGCCGGTCACTCCATGGGGGGAGCGGTGGCGCTGAACTGCGCGCGCCTGGCGCCGCAGCGGGTGCTGTCGCTGAGCCTGATCGGCAGCGCCGGCCTCGGCGAGGAGATCAACGGCGACTACCTGCGCGGCTTCGTCGAGGCGGCCAACCGCAACGCGTTGAAGCCGCAACTGGTGCAGTTGTTCTCCGACCCCGAGCTGGTCACCCGGCAGATGCTCGAGGACATGCTCCGCTACAAGCGCCTGGAAGGCGTCGATGCGGCCCTGCGCCAGTTGCTGGACAACCTGTTCGCCGACGGTCGCCAGCGCAACGACCTGCGTGCCGTGGCGAGCGAGGGCCGCCAGCCGGTCCTGGCGATCTGGGGCAGCGATGACGCGATCATCCCGGCGCGGCATGCCGAGGGCCTGCCAGCCCAGGTGGAGATCATTCCCGGACAGGCGCACATGGTGCAGATGGAGGCCGCCGAGCAGGTCAACCGCCTGCTGCTCGACTTCCTCCGCCAGCATTGAGGAGACGACCGACATGAACAGTTCCCCGCAAGCCAACGCGGCGATGCGCGCCGCCGTCTGGCACGGCCGCCACGATATCCGCGTGGAAGACGTGCCGCTCCCGGCCGAGCCGCCGCCCGGCTGGGTGCAGATCCGCGTGCACTGGTGCGGCATCTGCGGCTCCGACCTGCACGAATACCTGGCCGGCCCGGTATTCATCCCCGTGGAGGCGCCGCACCCGCTCACCGGCCTCAAGGATCAATGCATCCTCGGCCACGAGTTCAGCGGCGAAATCGTCCGCCTCGGCAACGGCGTGACCGGCTTCGCCCTCGGCCAGGCGGTCGCCGCAGACGCCTGCCAGCATTGCGGCACCTGCTACTACTGCCGGCATGGGCTGTACAACATCTGCGAGAACCTGGCCTTCACCGGGCTGATGAACAACGGCGCCTTCGCCGAATACGTCAACGTACCGGCCAACCTGCTCTACGCCCTGCCGGCCGGATTTCCCAGCGAGGCCGGCGCGCTGATCGAGCCGCTGGCGGTGGGCATGCACGCGGTGAAGAAGGCCGGCAGCCTGCTCGGGCAGAACGTGGTGGTGGTCGGCGCCGGCACCATCGGCCTGTGCACCATCATGTGCGCGCGCGCCGCCGGCGCGGCACAGGTGATCGCCCTGGAGATGTCCTCGGCGCGCAAGGCCAAGGCCCTGGAGGTCGGCGCCAGCCAGGTGCTCGACCCCTCGCGGTGCGACGCCCTAGGCGAAATCCGCGCCCTCACCGGCGGGCTTGGCGCCGACGTCAGCTTCGAATGCATCGGCAACAAGCACACCGCCAAGCTGGCCATCGATGCCACTCGCAAGGCCGGCAAATGCGTGCTTGTGGGAATCTTCGAGGAGCCCAGTGAATTCAATTTCTTCGAGCTGGTTTCCACCGAGAAGCAGTTGCTCGGGGCCCTCGCCTACAACGGCGAGTTCGCCGACGTGATCGCCTTCATAGCCGACGGCCGCCTCGACATCGCACCGCTGGTGACCGGTCGCATCGGCCTGGAAGAAATCGTCGAGCGCGGTTTCGAAGAGTTGGTGAACAACAAGGAGCACAACGTGAAGATCATCGTCTCGCCGGGCGGCTGACGCTTCAGCCCTTGTCGCGATTGCGACACAGCCCCGCGGCCGGCGGGGCTTGCTTTACGAAACGCAGAGACGCGGGCGGAGGCTCAGAACCACTTGTCGTTGCGCTTGCGCCGCACCCTCAGCAGCGACGGCAGGATCAGCCCGGCGAACAGGCCGGCGCCGGCGATGCTGCCGCCGTAGACCATGTAGCGCATCAGCACCTGCTTGTTCTCGTCGCCCAGTTGCGCCTGCACCGCACGCAGGTCGGAGCGGGCCTTGCCGAGCTCGGCGTCCAGGTTGCTGCGCGCCGCCTGCAATTCGTCGATCAACTTCTTGCGCGTGTCGAGGGTTTCCTGCATGCCCTGCACGCGGGTCTTCCAGGTGTCGTTGGTGCCGTCCAGCTCAGCGGTCAGGGCGGCCACCTTCTGTTCCAGTTGCGGCAGGCGCTCGGCCTGGCCGGGAACCTCCTGCAAGTCGCGGCTGGGAATCCACACGGTGCTGCCGTTCTCGCCGCGCACCTGGCTGTAGTTGCCCTGGGTGCCAAGCAGCTCGACCTTCTGCCCGGAGGTGAGGGTGCCAACGATGCGATAGCCATCGGTGGGGCCGCTGCGCACGAAAGTGGTCAGGCTGTCGCTCACCCAGCGCGCGTTGCCGGTCGCCTCCTCGGCCTGCGCCGGGGCGCCGGCCGCCAGCAGGCCGCCGAGCAGGCAGGCTCCGATGACGCGGTTCTGGAACGGGGAAAGAGCGGCGGGGATGCGACGGGATAGGGACATGGCAATCTTCACATGGCGAGAGAACGAAACCCGCAAAGGGGAGCGAAAAAGCCGGCCAGTCGAATTGTTATGGACAAGCGCGCGACCGGGGCGGGGCTACCGCATGGCCAAGGGCCATGCGCCCGGCCCGGTTGGGCCGACGGCTGACAGACAGCGCTCGGGGCGATTGAGTTCACTCGTTTCCGCAGGAATGGATGGATGGTTGTAACAGCAGAATGCCAGGCCTGCCGACGGCCAGCGCTGCCCAGGCTGCGACCTGTCCGGATGATCCCCGGGGTACGACGGTATCTACGCCAAGGCAGAGGCTCCCTCGCCTGTACCACGCCCCACCGGTCGGATGGCGTGCTGCGATACAGCGGGCCCGTCAGGCGGCCAACCGCAGGCGGTCACTCGCTCGCCATCGCCGCCAGGTCGCGGCCGTCGCCGGCCCTTTCCATCATTCCTCTGCCAGGTGCCCGGCGAAGGTAGTGGCGCTGTAGCGCTCACGGAACAGCCCCTTCTCCACCAGGCGCGGCACCACCTGTTCGAGGAACAGCCGCAGCGAGCCGACCGAGCCTCCCGGCGCGGCGATGAAACCGTCCATGGCGCCGGCGGCGGCCCAGTCGACGATCTGCTCGACGGCATCGTCCACCGTACCGATGACCTGCCAGTGCGCCGCGGAAACCACCTCGGGGCGCAGCAGCAACTGGTCCAGGCGTAACGTCTCGCGCTCGATCAGGCGCCGCAGCAGGTCGGTGTGGGTGCGGCTGCCGGGGTTGGCCACCGGCGGCGGCAGGTCGGCCGCGGAAATCGGCCGGTCCAGCGGCCAGTCGCTGAGGTCGAGGCCGAGCATCTGCCTGATCGTGGCGAACTTGCGCGCGCGGTCCAGGCGCGCGTGGGTCTGCATGAAGATTTCCCGCGCCTCCTCACGGCTCTCTGCCAGGTACAGGCTGAAGCCCGGCAGCAGGCGCACGTCGCGCGGCGAGCGACCGTGGCGTTCGGCGCGGCGGGAAAGGTCGCGGCGCAGTTCCAGGGCAGCCTCCTTGTCCGGGGTCGGCGCGAACACCAGGTCGGCCACCGAGGCGGCGAAGTCGCGCCCGCTCTCGGAGGCGCCGGCCTGCACCAGGGGAATCCGCGCCTCGCCGAAGGCCGGCAGGTTGAGCGGTCCCTTGACCTTGAGGAATTCGCCGTCGTGGTCGACCGGGCGCACCCGGGAAACGTCGGCGTAGCGGCCGCTCTCGCGGTCGACCAGGAGTGCCTCGCGGGGGAAGCTGTCCCACAGGTCGTGCACCAGCCGGGTGAACTCGGCGGCGCGCGCGTAGCGCTGCTCCGCATCGGGCATCGCGTCCAGGCCGAAGTTCTCGTGGCCCTGCAGCGCGGTGACGATGTTCCAGCCGGCGCGGCCGTCGCTGATCCAGTGCAGCGATTGCAGCTGCCGGGCCACCACGTAGGGCGGATAGAACGTGGTGGAGACCGTCGACACCAGGCCGATCCGCGAGGTTTCGCGGGCGACCGCGGCAAGCAGTACGGTGGGATCCAGGCTGGCGAAGCCGGAGCCGGTCTCCAGCACATCCAGTGGCAGGCTGCTGACGTCCGGGCGAAACACGAAGTCGAGGTGGGCGGCTTCGGAGCGCCTGGCGATGTCGACGGCGAAATCGCTGCCGAAGATGCCTTCGATGTTGCTGTCGGGGCGCCGCCAGGCATCGCCGCTGAGCCAGGTGGGGGCCAGCGACATGCCGATGTGCAGGCGTTTCGGGGTACTCATCGTGCCAATCTCCTGTATGGGCTCTGGGGCTGGGCCGGCCCTGCGCGGGGCCGGCTTCTCGGGGCGCCTAGAAGGTGCCCTTGATGCCGATGCCGAGGGTCCGCGGCTGCGTCATGCTCGCCTCGATGCCACCGATCCCCCGGTTTTCCTGCATGTAGGTGGGCGAACGGTCGTCGAACACGTTCTTCACGTAGCCATAGAGCTGCACCTGGTCGTTGAAGCGGTAGCTGGCGCGGGCGTCGGTGAGGGTGTAGGCCTTGATCGAGTAGGCCTTGGTGTTGGCGGTGTCCGAGTAGTAGCCGTCCAGGTAGCGCACCTGGGCGTTCAGGTTGAGGCGCTCGGTGACGTCCCAGCTCGGTCCGAAGCTGAGGGTATAGCCCGGCGAGCGGGCGAACTCGTTGTGCTCGTAGCCGGTATTGCCGGACATTTCGTCGATCCGGGTGCGTAGCACGCCGGCGCTGGCCTTCAGCCGCAGGTCGTCGCGCAGGCGGTAGTCGAGGTCCAGCTCCATGCCGTAGGCGTGGGCCTTCTCGGCGTTGATGGTGTACGACTGCGCCACCCCCGGCGAAACCACCACCGGGATGTTGTACTGGGCGTCCTTGAAATCCATGAAGAACAGGTTGCCGTTCAGCAGCAGGCGGCCGTCGAGCAGGCTGGCGCGGGTGAACAGTTCGTAGTTCCAGATGGTTTCTTCCTTGAAGTAGGCCCAGTTGCGGGTAGTCAGGTTGAGCGACACGCCGCCGGGGTTGTAGCCGCGGCTGACCAGGCCGCCGACGGTCCAGTCCGGGGTCGCGGCGAAGGCCAGGGAGACTTTCGGCAGGAAGGCCGAGAAGGTCTTCTGGTAGTCCAGCGGACGCGGCGCCAGCACCGAGTTGCCGCTGCGCTCGATGCGATCCTCCTGGTAGCGCAGGCCGGTGGTCAGGGTCCAGCGGTCGCTCAGGCGGTAGTTCAGCTCGCCGAACACACCGAGGTTCTTCTTCGTGTCGTCGAAGGCCGACAGCCCGCGCAGGTGCAGTGTCTCGTCGGTGCGGGTGCGGGCGTAGTAGACCCCGCCCATGCCGCTGATCCGTTCCTCCTGCTCGCCGAAGCTGATCCGCGATTCGTTGGAGGCGTTCTTCTGGCGGATGTCGGCGTCGCCCTCGCCGCCCGCGCCGGTGGTGCGGTGCACCGAGGACAGCGAGTACTGCGCCTGGTTGAACAGGCGGATGCCGTTGTCGAGGTCATAGGCGACGTCGAGGATGCTGGTGTTGGTGTCCTGCTCCCAGCTGGGCATGGTGGTCGAGCGATGGTCGAGCTTGTCGAACGGGCGGGTCGCCGCTTCCTGGGTCGGGCGGTTGCTGTCGTTGTGGGAGAAGGTGAACTTGCTCTCCAGGCCCGGAATTCCGCTGGGCAGCCAGAGCAGCTTGGCGCGCGCGTTGAGGGCGCGGAAGTCCTGGTCGGTGCCGCTGTCCTGGAACTTCGGGTTGTCGTAGTCGATGAAGGTGTCGCGGCCCGCGTAGTCCACCGCCAGGCGCCCGGCGAAGTCCTGCGCCAGCGGGCCGGACACTGCGATCGAGCTGCGCCGCGAATGGTAGCTGCCGATCTCCGCCTGGTAGGCAGCCTCGGGGCTGAAGGTCGGGTCCTTGGTGTTGACGATGATCGCCCCGGCGATGGCGTTGGCGCCCTGGGAGGTGGTCTGCGGGCCGCGGAACACCTCGATGCTGTCGACGTCCCAGACCGAGGTCGCGCCGAAGAACATCTCGTTGTAGTTCAGGTAGTGGCCATCGAGGTTGATCGTCGCCCGCGGCACTGTGCCGCCCCAGAACACGTTCTGCCCGTTGTTCGGGCCCTGGGTGTCCTGGCCGCGGATGATCGGCGCGCCCACCGAGTCGGTGTAGACCACGTTGGGACTGCCATTGATCACCTCGGCGACCGAGGCGTTGCCGGTCTGCTTGCGGTCGATGTCGCGGGCGCTGGTGAGCGATACCGAGGACGCCGTGTCCTTCAGCGAGCGTTCACGTTTCTCGCCGGTCACGACCAGCGCCTCGAGGGCGGCGGGTTCGTCCTCGGCGGGCGGGTTTTCCCGGGCCAGTGCCGATGGCGAGGCGAGCAGGGTGGACAGCGTGACGACGCCGATTCCCCGGTTGAGCGTGCGGTGCGTGCGGGCGTTCAAGGATCTTCTCCAAATGGGAATGACTCTCTTTTACATTCAGGCTATCACGCCACCAGAGCATTCCTCAATGGGGAATAGATTCCTCATTGCGAAATATGAAATCTCCTACGCCCGTCCCTTCCGCGGCGCCCCACCGCCCCGGGGAATCGGTATCATGGGCGCCGCCCGCGCCACCGCAGCGCGGACCGAAGCCTATGGATCAACCGTGGTGAGGAGACCGAGCCGTTGAATACTTCGCAGCCCCCGGCGGACGAGATGCCGGACGCCCCGGGCGAAAAGCGCTCCGGCACCATCCAGTCGGTGTCCATCGCCGCGCGCTTCCTGAAGACCCTGGCCAACGCCGAAGGCGAACTGGCCCTCGGCGAAGTGGCCCGGCGCACCGGCACCGGCGGCTCCACCGCGCACCGCTACCTGCAGAGCCTGGTGAAGGAAGGCCTGGCCCGCCAGGACCCGCTCAGCGGTCTCTACGACCTCGGGCCGGCGGCGCTGAGCATCGGCATAGGCGCGCTGAAGCGGATCGACGCGGTGGATATCGCCGCCCGCCACATGAAGGCCCTGGCCCAACGGCATGCCGCCAGCGGCGGGGTGGCGATCTGGACCGAGCGCGGCCCGACCCTGGTGCGCTGGTACCGCAGCGCCTATTTCTCGATCAACCCGCTGGCCCTGGGCGATATCCTGCCCATCGACAATACCGCTTGCGGCCTGGTGTTCCAGGCCTTCCTGCCGAAGGCCGTGGTCGACGCCGCGCGCAAGCAGCAACCGGCGCACTTCCGCGGCAGCCCGCCGAGCCGCGCGCTGCTCGACGAGGTGCGTGAGCGCTGCTGGGCCGAACTGACCAGCCACCTGCTGTCGAATGTCACCGGCCAGGCGGCGCCGGTGTTCGACGCCCAGCAGGAAATCGTCTGCGCCATGACCACGGTGACCGATCTCGGCCAGTTGCAGTCGGCGGAAGACCGCGACGCGCTGTTCCACGAGGCGCTGCAGGTCAACCAGTCCACCGGTGGCCTGGTCCTCCACCCCGGCATGCGGCCGCCGCCGCGCTGAGCCACCTCAGCCCGGCGCGTCGGCGGCGATCCCGCGCGGCACCAGCAGCGGCGTGCCGCTGACCGGGTCGGCGATGATCAACGAGCGCAAGCCGAACACCTCCTCCACCAGACGCTCGGTGAAGATATGCGCCGGCGCGCCCTCGGCGATGATCGCGCCGTCACGCATGGCGATCAGGTGCGAGGCATAGCGGCAGGCCTGGTTGAGGTCGTGCAGCACGGCGACGATGGTGCGCCCCTGGCGATTCAGCTCGGCGAGCAGTTCGAGCAATTCGATCTGGTGGACGATATCCAGGTAGGTGGTTGGCTCGTCGAGCAGCAGCAACGGGGTTTCCTGCGCCAGCACCATGGCGATCCACACGCGTTGCCGCTGGCCGCCGGAGAGCGCGTCGAGCGGTCGCTCGGCCAGGCCGTCGACCCGCGTGGCGCGTAACGCCGCCGCTACCGCGCGCTCATCCGCCGGCGACCACTGGCGCAGGAACGACTGGTGCGGATAGCGCCCGCGCGCCACCAGCTCGGCCACCGTGATGCCATCCGGCGCCAGCGCGCTCTGCGGCAGCAGGCCGAGACGCCGCGCCACTTCCCGTCCCGGCAGGCTGTGGATATCCCTGCCGTCCAGCACCACCCGGCCCTCGGCCGGCGCCAACAGGCGCGACAATGCCGCCAGCAGGGTCGACTTGCCGCAGGCGTTGGGCCCGACGATCACACTGAACGAACCCTCGGGGATGGCCAGCGAGAGATTCCGCGAAACGGTCCGCGCGTCGCGGCGCAAGGTCACGGCGTCCGCGTGCAGGCGATGGGTCATGGGAGGTTCCTGGATAAGAATGGCTCGAATATGTGGAATCGATTCTACATTATGGAATAGACTGCATGAGAAGCATTATCATATGAATCCGTCCGCCCGGCTTCCCCTACAGCGAAAACAGCCTTCATGCCGACCCGCCGCCGCTCCGCCCTGCCGTTACTCGCCCTCGCCCTGAGCCTGTTCGCCACCCTCGCCGCGGCCGGGGAGCCGAAGCCGGCGCGGATCGTCTCCACCACCCCGAGCGTCACCGGCATCCTGCTGGCGATGGACGCACCGCTGGTGGCCAGCGCCGCCACCACGCCAAGTCGCCTGACCGACGCCAAGGGCTTCTTCTCGCAATGGGCGAAGGTCGCCGACCAACGTGGCGTCGAGGTGCTCTACCGCAACCTGCGCTTCGACATCGAAGCGGTGATCGCCCAGGATCCGGACCTGCTGGTCGCCTCCGCCACCGGCGCCGACAGCGCCGCGCCATACCGTGCGGAGCTGGAGGCGCAGGGCGTACCGACGCTGGTGGTCGACTACTCGAAACACAGCTGGCAGGAACTGGCTACCGAGCTGGGCCGGCACACCGGCCTGGAACGCCAGGCGCAGGCCGCCATCCAGCGCTTCGACGCCTACACCGCCGAAGTCGCCGCGGCCATCGCGCCGCCGCAGGGCCCGGTCAGCGTGGTCGGCTACAACATCGCCGGCAGCTATTCCATCGGCCGCCAGGCCAGCCCCCAGGCACGCCTGCTCGAAGCCCTCGGCTTCCAGGTGGCGGAACTGCCGGAGGCGCTGGCGGGCAAGGTGACGCGCGCCTCGGACTTCCAGTTCATCTCGCGGGAAAACCTGCCCGCCGCCATCGCCGGCGACAGCGTGTTCCTGCTCGGCGCCAGCGACGACGACGTGCAGGCGTTCCTCGCCGACCCGGTGCTGGCCAACCTGTCGGCGGTGCGCGAAAAGCGCGTGTACGCCCTGGGCCCCAGTTCCTTCCGCATCGACTACTACTCGGGGCGGCAGATGATCGACAACGTCGCCCGCCATTTCCGCTGAGCCATGCGCCCGTTCGCCGGAAGTCCGCTTATGCAGGCGTCCCCGATGCGCCGCCGGCGCCTGCGCGCCTGGGGCCTGCTCGCCGGCGCGCTGCTGCTCGCGCTGGCGGCCCTGGCCAGCCTGGCGCTGGGCTCGCGGCCGGTGCCCCTGGCGGTCACCCTGGATGCCCTGCAAGCCGTCGATCCGCACGATGATCGCCACCTGGTGGTACGCGAACTGCGCCTGCCGCGCACCCTGGTGGCGCTGCTGGCCGGTGCAGCACTGGGAGTGGCCGGCGCGCTGATGCAGGCGCTGACGCGCAATCCGCTGGCCGAACCCGGCCTGCTGGGAATCAACGCCGGCGCGGCGCTGGCGGTGATCGTCGGGGTCGCGCTGTTCGACCTGGCGAGCATGGGCCAATACCTCGGTTGCGCCTTCCTCGGCGCCGGCCTGGCCGGCATCGCCGTATTCCTTCTCGGCCAGGCCCGCGAGACCGGCACCAACCCGGTGCGCCTGGTGCTGGCGGGTGCCGGCTTGTCGGTGATGCTCGCCTCGCTGACCGGGATCATCGTGCTGAACGCCCCGCCGGAAGTCTTCGACCGCTTCCGCCACTGGGCCGCCGGCTCGCTTTCCGGCAGCGGCTTCGCCCTGCTCGGATGGCCGGGCCTGGCCATCGGCGCCGGGCTGGCCGCCGCCTTCGCCCTCGCCGCCAGGCTCAATGCCCTGGCCCTGGGCCAGGAGATCGGCCAGGCGCTCGGCGTCGACCTGCGCCTGACCTGGTTGCTCGCCTGCCTGGCGGTGATGCTGCTGGCCGGCGCGGCGACCGCCCTGGCCGGGCCGATCGCCTTCGTCGGCCTGGTCGCCCCGCACCTCGCGCGACTGCTGGCCGGACCGGACCAGCGCTGGATCCTGCCTTTCTCGGCGCTGATCGCCGCCGGCCTGCTGCTCGGCGCCGACATCCTCGGGCGGCTGCTGGCGGCGCCGGCGGAGATCGCCGCCGGAATCGTCGCTTTGCTGCTCGGCGGACCGGCCTTCATCGTCCTGGTCAGGCGCTTCCGCCTGAGCCGCCTGTGAACGGTCTCCACGCCCTGCGCCTGGATTCCCTGTCGCTGCGTTGGCGGCCACGGGCGGCGCTGGCCTGCCTGGTCCTCGCGGGGGTCGGGCTGGCGCTGGCGGCGGCGCTGCTGGGGACCGGCAGCCTGGCGCTGGGCCCGGC
>NZ_SCND01000221.1:0-10379 GCF_005503585.1 Pseudomonas sp. 2VD | reverse complement strand
GAGTGGAACAGCGGCAGGAAATCCATGTCAGCCGATCACCTCGATGCCAGCCATGTAGGGCTTGAGGACTTCCGGCACACGGATCGAGCCGTCCGCCTGCTGGTAGTTCTCCAGTACCGCCACCAGGGTGCGACCGACGGCCAGGCCGGAGCCGTTGAGGGTGTGCACCAGCTCGGGCTTGCCGGTTTCCGGATTGCGGTAGCGGGCCTGCATGCGCCGGGCCTGGAAGTCGCCGCAGTTGGAGCAGGAGGAAATCTCGCGGTACTTGTCCTGGCTGGGAACCCAGACTTCCAGGTCGTAGGTCTTGGTCGCACCGAAGCCCATGTCGCCGGTGCACAGCGCCAGCACCCGATACGGCAGCTCGAGCAGTTGCAGGACGCGCTCGGCGTTGGCGGTCAGGCCTTCCAGCGCCTCGTAGGAGGTGGCCGGATCGACGATCTGCACCATCTCCACCTTGTCGAACTGGTGCTGGCGGATCATGCCGCGGGTATCGCGCCCGGAGGCACCAGCCTCGCTGCGGAAGCACGGGGTATGGGCGACAAACTTCAGCGGCAACTGCTTGGCATCGAGGATCTGCCCGGAGACGATGTTGGTCAGCGAAACCTCGGCGGTCGGGATCAGGTAGAGGTCGGCTTCGCCGTCGCGGCCGATCTTGAACAGGTCCTCCTCGAACTTCGGCAACTGGCCGGTGCCTTGCAGCGCCGGAGCCTGGACGAGATAGGGGGTGTAGGCCTCCTCGTAGCCATGCTCGGCGGTATGCAGGTTGATCATGAACTGCGCCAGGGCGCGATGCAGGCGGGCGATCGGGCCGCGCATGAGGGCGAAGCGCGCGCCGGAAAGCTTGGCGGCGGTCTCGAAATCCAGCCAGCCGTGCCGTTCACCGAGGGCGACATGGTCCTTGACCTCGAAATCGAAGGTCTTCGGCGTGCCCCAGCGACGCACTTCGACGTTGGCGTCCTCGTCGGCACCGACCGGCACCGACTCGTGCGGCAGGTTGGGAATGCCCAGCAGCATGGCATCCAGTTCGCCCTGGATGGCGTCCAGCTGGCGCTTGCCTTCCTCCAGCTCGGAGCCCATGCGGTCGACATCGGCCAGCAGCGGCGCGATGTCCTCGCCACGTTGCTTGGCCTGGCCGATCGCCTTGGAGCGCGCGTTGCGCTCGGCCTGCAGTTGCTCGGTACGGGTCTGTACCGACTTGCGCTGCTCTTCCAGCGCTTCGATGCGCGCGACATCCAGTTGGAAGCCACGGGTGGCCAGGCGGGCAGCCACTTCTTGCGGCTGGGTGCGTACCAGTTTGGGATCGAGCATGCTCTTTTCTCGTCTCGTGTCGGTTATCGGCGGTTCGTGGCCCGGTTGGCGCTTCGCCGGCCCCGGCGACGTCATCGACGCCGTCGCGGAAGCCTGGCTAGCTCCGCCGAGCCCATACCGCTCAGGATTTTCTGCGTTGGCGGGGACTGGTGCGATCCAGCTCGGCCAGGTGTTCCAGCTTGTCGCGGATCTTCAGTTCCAGGCCCCTCGGCACCGGTTGATAGTAACGCCGCGGCTCCAGATCCTCGGGGAAATAATCCTCTCCGGCGGCATAGGCATCCGGCTCGTCGTGGGCGTAGCGGTATTCCTCGCCATAGCCGAGGCTCTTCATCAATTTGGTCGGCGCGTTGCGCAAGTGCAATGGCACTTCCCGCGAGCCGCTTTCGGCGACGTCGCGCATCGCCGCGTTGAACGCGCTGTACACCGCATTGCTCTTCGGCGCGCAGGCCAGGTAGACGATGGCCTGGGCCACCGCCAGCTCGCCTTCGGGGCTGCCCAGACGCTCCTGCACGTCCCAGGCCGACAGGCACAGGCCGAGAGCGCGAGGATCGGCGTTGCCAACCTCCTCGCTGGCCATGCGCACCACCCGCCGGGCGATGTACAGGGGATCGCAGCCACCGTCGAGCATGCGCGCGAACCAATAGAGTGCCGCGTCGGGATTGGAGCCGCGCACCGACTTGTGCAGCGCGCTGATCTGGTCGTAGAACGCCTCGCCACCCTTGTCGAAACGCCGGCGGGTGTCGCCGAGCAGATTCTGCAGCAGTTCGGGACTGATCTCGCTGCCGTCCTCGGCGAGGTCGGCAGCATTCTCCAGCAGGTTCAGCAGGCGCCGCCCATCGCCGTCGGCGGCGGCCAGGAGAACCTGGAAGCTCTCCTCCGGCAGCCTCAGCTTGCGCTTGCCGAGGCCCTTGTCCTCGTTCAGCGCGCGGCCCACCAGCTTGCGCAGGGCGGCTTCGTCGAGGCTCTTGAGGACATACACGCGAGCCCGCGAAAGCAGCGCATTGTTCAACTCGAAGGACGGGTTCTCGGTGGTCGCGCCAATGAAGATCAGCGTGCCGTCTTCCACATAGGGCAGGAAGGCATCCTGCTGGCTCTTGTTGAAGCGGTGCACCTCATCGACGAACAGGATGGTCCGGCGCCCGTATTGCGCCGCGTGCTGCTTGGCCACCTCGACCGCCTGGCGGATCTCCTTGACCCCGGACAGCACCGCGGAAATGGTCTCGAAATGGGCGTCCGACACCTGCGCCAGCAGCCGCGCCAGGGTGGTCTTGCCGACTCCCGGCGGGCCCCAGAAGATCATCGAGTGCAGCGCGCCCTGCTCCAGCGCCTCGCGCAAGGGCTTGCCGCGGGCCAGCAGGTGTTCCTGCCCCACGTACTCGTCCAGGTTTGCGGGCCTCAGCCGTGCCGCCAGGGGCTGCGCGACGGGCTCGCTGCGGAACAGATCCACGGCTTGCGCTTACTCCTGGATCACGTCGACGCCCGGCGGAACGTCGAAGGTGAATTGCTTGGCATCCAGCGCCTCGTTCATCTTCACGTCGAAGAACAGGATGTTGGTGCGCTGGCCGACGCCATCGATCATCTGCATGTCGTTCACCTTGCCGCTGCGGAACGACAGGCGCAAGGTGTCGAAGAGGGTGTCCTTGGTCTTCGGCTTGAGCACGAAATCGACTACGTTGCCGCCTTCCTTGTAGGTGATGGCGAAGCTTTCGCTGATCTTCGAGATGTCGCCGGAGAGCAGCAGCGCCGGCGTCTGGGTCAGGCGCTGATCGAGCTTCTGGATGGTCACCTGCTCCAGGTCCGGGTCGTACAGCCAGACCTTCTCGCCGTTGGAAATGAGCAATTGCTCGTTCGGCGCATCGGTATGCCAGCGGAACAGTCCCGGCCGCTTCAGGCTCAGTTGGCCGGCGGTTTCCTGCAGGCGCGTGCCGCTACCGTCCAGGGTCAGCTGGGAAAAACGCGCGGTCAGGGTCTGGGCCTTGTTCAGCAGGCCGGTCAGGCGCTGGACGGCGGCGCTGTCGTCGGCATGGGCCAGCGAAGCGCCCATGGCCAGGGCGGCAACGAACAACGTGCGGATCAGTCGCATCGGAATCCTCTAAAACCTGTCGGGTTCAATCACGAACCGGCGCCGGCGCGATGACTTCGCGGGAGCCGTTGGTATTCATCGGGGTGACCACGCCGGCCATCTCCATCGCCTCGATCATCCGCGCGGCGCGGTTGTAGCCGATCTTCAGCTTGCGTTGCACGGCGGAGATCGATGCCCGGCGACTCTCGGTGACGAAACGTACCGCCTCGTCGTAGAGCGGGTCGTCCTCGCTGCCTTCGCCGGAGCCGTCGCCGCCATCGAAGGAACCGCCACCGCCGCCGCCTTCGTCGACGCCAGCGAGGATGTCCTCGATGTAGTCGGGCGCGCCGCGCAGCTTCCAGGCCTCGACCACCCGGTGCACCTCGTCGTCGGAAACGAAGGCGCCGTGTACGCGAATCGGCAGGCCTGTGCCCGGCGGCAGGTAGAGCATGTCGCCGTGGCCGAGCAGTTGTTCGGCGCCCCCCTGGTCGAGGATGGTGCGCGAGTCGATCTTGCTGGAGACCTGGAAGGCGATCCGGGTCGGGATGTTGGCCTTGATCAGGCCGGTGATCACGTCCACCGACGGCCGCTGGGTCGCCAGGATCAGGTGGATACCGGCCGCCCGCGCCTTCTGCGCGATACGGGCGATAAGCTCCTCGACCTTCTTGCCGACGATCATCATCATGTCGGCGAATTCGTCGACCACCACCACGATGGTCGGCAGGGTGCTCAGCTGCGGCGGCTCGTCGTCCGGGCTTTCGCGACGGAACAGCGGGTCGGTCAGCGGCGTGCCGGCCTCCTCGGCGTCCTTCACCTTGCGGTTGAAGCCAGCCAGGTTGCGCACGCCCATGGCCGCCATCAGGCGGTAGCGCCGCTCCATCTCCGCCACGCTCCAGCGCAGGGCGTTGGCGGCTTCCTTCATGTCGGTGACCACCGGGCAGAGCAGGTGCGGGATCCCTTCGTAGATCGACAGTTCGAGCATCTTCGGGTCGATCATGATCAGTCGCGCCTCACTCGGCGTGGACTTGAACAGGATCGACAGGAGCATGGCGTTGACCCCCACCGACTTACCGGAGCCGGTGGTACCGGCCACCAGCAGGTGCGGCATCTTCGCCAGGTCGGTGATGATCGGCCGACCGCCGATGTCGTGGCCCAGGGCCAGCGGCACGGTGGACTTGTGCTCGTCGTACTCCGGCGACGACAGCACTTCGGAGAAGCGCACCATCTGCCGGTCTTCGTTGGGAATCTCGATGCCGACAGTGGTCTTGCCGGGAATCACTTCCACCACCCGCACGCTGATCACCGCCAGCGAGCGCGCCAGGTCCTTGGCCAGGTTGGAAATGCGGCTGACCTTGACCCCCGCCGCGGGCTGGATCTCGAAACGGGTGATCACGGGGCCCGGATGCACCGAATCCACGCTGACCTCGACGCCGAACTCCTTCAGCTTGATCTCCAGCAGGCGCGACATCGCCTCCAGCGACTCGGGCGAGTAGCTCTTCTGCTTCACTTCCGCCGGGTCGAGCAGCGACAGCGGCGGCAGGGTGCCCTCCACCGCCGTATCGACGAACAGCGGCGCCTGCTTCTCTTTCAGCACGCGCTTGCTCGGCTCCGGGGCCTTCGGCGGCGGTGGCGGATCGATCTTCGGCGGCGGGCGCTTCTCCCGCTCGCTCATGTGCTTGGCCAGGGCCTCTTCGCGTTCCAGCAGGCGCTCCTTGGCCTTGGACTGTTCGCGGCGGTCCGGCACGCTCGGCGCCACCACCTCGGCGACGCGCTCGTCGACCTCGCGCAGTTGCGCGACCAGTTGCTTGCGCTCGGCGCGCGCGCCCATCCAGCGATTGAAGGCGTTCTGGATCAGTTCGAAGAAGTCCAGGGTGATCTTGCCGGTGACATCCATCACCTTGAACCAGGAGAGGTCGGCGAACACCGTCAGGCCGAAGAGGAACAGGGCAAAGAACACCAGCGTGCTGCCCTGCACGTTCAGCGCATCCACCGCGACGCGGCCCAGGCTCTGGCCGATGGCGCCGCCGGCCGAGGCGCTGGCCGGCATGTGGCCGCTGGCGTGGAAATGGATGTAGGCCAGTGCCGAGCCGGCCAGGATCAGGAAGATCAGCCCGACCAGGCGCCAGGAAAACAGCCAGGTGTTCCATTCCCACGGAAGGTTGCGGCGGCGGAATACCTGCCAGGTCTTGATGCCCAGCAACAGCGGAAAGAGGTAGGCGAAGTAGCCGAGCGTCATGAACAGGATATCGGCGGATACCGCACCGAGCCGACCGGCGGCATTCTGCACCTGGTCAACCTGGCTCGAGTGACTCCAGCTCGGATCGGCCGGGTCATAGGTGAGCAGAGCCATCCACAAGTAGAGGCAGAGCGCGCCCAGCGCGATCAGGACCCCTTCCTTCAGGCGGGAATGCAGTTGCTGACGCCATGCGGCGGCATGGCTCGCGGTGGTCGAATCCTTCAAATCGCTATTTTTCCTGCGCACGGCTGGTGCTTTAGAAGCTGTCTTGGTCAAAACGCGCCTATTGTACGGCTTTAGGGAAACTCTGAAAAATCACACCCGAAATCAGCGGCAATCCGTGCGTGGCTGATCCCGGCCCCGGGGTTTTGCCGGCCTTTTGCGGATAGGTGTAGCATAGCCGGCAGAACTCTTCAGGCGGCTCCATTGGAGCACGCATTTTCTTATGTGACAAAGGCTTATGGAGTCTTTTTATGAGTGAAGTCAAGCATTCGCGCCTCATCATCCTGGGCTCCGGTCCGGCCGGCTATACCGCCGCCGTGTACGCCGCACGCGCCAATCTCAAGCCAGTGGTGATCACCGGCATCCAGCCAGGCGGCCAGCTGACCACCACCACCGAAGTCGACAACTGGCCGGGCGACGTCGAAGGCCTTACCGGCCCGGCGCTGATGACCCGCATGCAGCAGCACGCCGAGCGTTTCGACACCGAGATCGTCTACGACCACATCCACACCGCCGAGTTGCAACAGCGCCCCTTCACACTGAAGGGCGATAGTGGCACTTATACCTGCGATGCATTGATCATTGCCACCGGTGCCTCCGCGCAATACCTGGGCATGTCGTCGGAAGAAGCCTTCATGGGCAAGGGCGTTTCCGCCTGCGCCACCTGCGACGGCTTCTTCTACCGCAACCAGGTGGTCTGCGTGGTCGGCGGCGGCAATACCGCCGTCGAGGAAGCGCTGTACCTGGCCAACATCGCCAAGGAAGTCCACCTGATCCACCGTCGCGACAAGCTGCGTTCGGAGAAAATCCTCCAGGACAAGCTGTTCGACAAGGCCGAGAACGGCAACGTGCGCCTGCACTGGAACACCACCCTGGACGAGGTGCTGGGCGACGCCAGCGGCGTCACCGGCGTACGCCTGAAGAGCACCATCGACGGCAGCACCAGCGAACTGTCGCTGGCCGGCGTGTTCATCGCCATCGGCCACAAGCCGAACACCGACCTGTTCCAGGGCCAACTGGAAATGCGCGACGGCTACCTGCGGATCCACGGCGGCAGCGAAGGCAACGCCACCCAGACCAGCATCGAAGGCGTGTTCGCCGCCGGCGACGTGGCCGACCACGTCTACCGCCAGGCCATCACTTCCGCCGGCGCCGGCTGCATGGCCGCGCTGGATGCCGAAAAATACCTCGACGACCATTGATCGGACCCGGGGGAGGCCCGCCCTCCCCTACCCCGCCATGCTGACCTGGCTTTCCCGCACCGACTTCGACTTTCCGCCCCTCGACAAGGCCCTGCAGGAGCCCAACGGGCTGCTCGCGGCCGGAGGCGACCTCAATCCGCAACGCCTGGTCGCAGCCTATCGCCACGGCTGTTTCCCCTGGTACCAGGATGGCCAGCCGATCCTCTGGTGGTCGCCCGACCCGCGCACCGTCCTGTTCCCCGACGAACTGCACGTTTCCCGCAGCCTGGCCAAGTGCCTGCGCCAGCAACGCTTCGAAGTCACTTTCAACCATGACTTCCGGGCGGTGATCCAGGCTTGTGCCGCGCCGCGTGACTACGCCGACGGCACCTGGATCACCACGCCGATGCAACTGGCCTACCAGGAGCTGCACCTGCGCGGAATTGCCCACTCCGTGGAAGTCTGGCAGGAGCGACAACTGGTCGGCGGCCTCTACGGCCTGGCCATGGGCAGGCTGTTCTTCGGCGAATCGATGTTCAGCCGCGCCGACAACGCTTCCAAGGTCGGCTTCGTCACGCTGGTCCGCCATCTGCGCGACGCCGGCTTCGTCCTCATCGACTGCCAGATGCCGACCCGCCACCTGCACAGCCTGGGCGCCCGCGCCATCAGCCGGGGGGAATTCGCCGACTACCTGCAACGCTATCGCGACCAGCCTCCTACCGGCGACCTGGATTTTTAGGCGAGTTTCCGTGCCTGGCATAAACTTGCTTATGGGTCCCTGCTGGAGTTCACCATGACCGAACTCGCCCGACTGAAGTTCTACGCGACGCAACCGCACCCGTGCAGCTACCTGCCCGAGGAGCAGGCAACCACCCTGTTCCTCGATCCCAGCCAGCCCATGGACACGCAGCTGTACGCCTCGCTGTCGGAAGTCGGCTTCCGCCGTAGCGGCGACCATCTCTATCGTCCGCACTGCCAGCATTGCACCGCCTGCATCGCCGCGCGCATACCGGTCGCCGGCTTCAGCCCGAACCGCCAGCAGCGGCGCATCCTCAAGCGCAATGCGGAACTGCAGGTGATCCGCAAGCGACCGAGCTTCAACGAGGAGTACTACGACCTCTATCGGCGCTACATCGAGCAACGCCACGCCGACGGCGACATGTATCCGCCCAGCCGCGACCAGTTCGCCACCTTCCTGGTCCGCGACCTGCCCTTCTGCTGCTTCTTCGAGTTCCGCCTGCATGGCCGCCTGCTGGCCATAGCCGTGACGGACGTGCTGCCGAACGGACTCTCGGCCGTCTATACCTTCTACGATCCCGACGAAGAGCAGCGCAGCCTGGGACGCTATGCGATCCTCTGGCAGATCGCCGAGACCGAACGCCTGGGCCTGCAGGCCGTCTACCTGGGCTACTGGATCAAGAATTGCCGCAAGATGAACTACAAAACCCAGTACCGGCCCATCGAACTGTTCGTCAACCAGCGCTGGGTCGCCCTCACCTGATAGCCGTGTGGCGCTATTGTCGATTTTCTGGCACAATGCACGCCGCTTTTCACGGCCCACCTCTCATTGAAAGGGCCACCCATAGATACCGAGGGCTCTACTGCATGTCGAAAGAAGACAGCTTCGAAATGGAAGGTACTGTCGTCGACACCCTGCCCAACACCATGTTCCGTGTGGAGTTGGAAAATGGGCACGTCGTCACCGCGCACATCTCCGGCAAAATGCGCAAGAACTACATCCGCATCCTCACCGGCGACAAGGTCCGCGTGGAACTGACGCCCTACGACCTGAGCAAGGGCCGCATCACCTACCGCGCCCGCTGAGTCGACACGAGCCGCTGCGGCTCGCCGATTGCAAAAGAAAACGCCCGGCATCTGCCGGGCGTTTTCGTTGCCGCGCTCGGATCAGGCGGGCTCCGCCGCCGTGATCTCGAACTCGAAGGCCAGCTCGTCGCCCTTCAGGTCGACATGCACCAGGCCGCCATGCTCGGCCAGCTCGCCGAACAGGATCTCCTCGGCCAACGGCCGCTTGATCTTGTCCTGGATAAGCCGCGCCATCGGTCGCGCACCCATCTGCACGTCGTAGCCCTTCTCCGCCAGCCAGCCGCGCGCCGCATCGCTGACCTCGAGCTGGACGCGCTTGTCCTCCAGCTGCGCCTGCAGCTCGGTGAGGAACTTGTCGACCACGCTCTTGATCGTCTCGGTGCTCAGGCGGCCGAACTGGATGATGGTATCCAGGCGGTTGCGGAACTCCGGGGTGAAGCTCTTCTTGATCACTTCCATCGCATCGGTGGTGTGATCCTGCTGGTTGAAGCCGATCGACGCGCGCGCCGCCACTTCTGCGCCGGCGTTGGTGGTCATGATCAGGATGATGTTGCGGAAGTCCGCCTTGCGCCCGTTGTTGTCGGTCAGGGTGCCGTGGTCCATCACCTGCAGCAGCAGGTTGAAGACCTCCGGGTGAGCCTTCTCGATCTCGTCGAGCAGCAACACGCAGTGCGGGGTCTTGGTGATCGCCTCGGTGAGCAGGCCGCCCTGGTCGAAGCCGACGTAGCCCGGAGGCGCACCGATCAGCCGCGACACGGTATGCCGCTCCATGTACTCGGACATGTCGAAGCGCACCAGTTCCACGCCCAAGGCCTTCGCCAACTGCCGCGCCACTTCGGTCTTGCCCACGCCGGTGGGACCGGCGAAGAGGAACGAGCCGACCGGCTTGTCCGGCGCCTTGAGCCCGGCCCGGGACAGCTTGATCGCGGTGGACAGCGACTCGATGGCGTCGTCCTGGCCGAACACGGTCAGCTTGAGGTCGCGTTCGAGGTTGCGCAGCAACTCCTTGTCGGAGGTGGTGACGTGTTTCGGCGGGATCCGCGCGATCTTCGCCACGATATCCTCGACCTGCGCCACCTCGATGCGCTTCACGCGCTTCTCTTCCGGCTGCAGGCGCTGGTAGGCGCCCGCCTCGTCGATGACGTCGATGGCCTTGTCCGGCATGTGCCGGTCGTTGATGTAGCGCGCCGCCAGCTCGGCCGCGGCGCGCAGCGCCTCGTCGCTGTACTCGATGTGGTGATGCTGCTCGAAGCGCCCCTTGAGGCCCTTGAGGATGCCATAGGTGTCTTCCACCGACGGCTCGGTCACGTCGACCTTCTGGAAGCGCCGCGCCAAGGCCCGGTCCTTCTCGAAGATGCCGCGGAACTCCTGGAAGGTGGTCGAGCCGATGCAGCGGATCTCGCCCGAGGACAAGACCGGCTTGAGCAGGTTGGAGGCGTCCATTACCCCGCCGGATGCCGCACCGGCGCCGATGATGGTATGGATCTCGTCGATGAACAGCACCGCGTGCGGGCGCTTGCGCAACTCGTTGAGCAAGGCCTTGAAG